>JBKPEY010000249.1:0-1775 GCA_046744405.1 Actinomycetota bacterium | reverse complement strand
CGACTCGACAAACTCCACCTGCTCGAGATAGGCCTGGGTGACCTCGCGAAGGCTACTGGCTGGGACGAGAAGTTGATCAGTGCCCGCGCCGGAGGCGATTAGGGCGCCGTGCTCGCGAGCGACGGCAGCGCTGCGAGTGATCAATTCCTTGGTGGCAGGCCAGTCCAGACCCATGTTGCGCTGCGCGGTATCCATGGCCTCGGCGACACCCAGCCCGTAGCGGAACAAGTGACGTCTGAACGCGAGGGTCGCATCCCAATCAATGACCGCTGGCGCACCCGGAACGTTTTCACCGCGTGGGTCGGCCACCACATGGGCCGCCGCAAATGCGGTCCGGCTTTGGAAGGGCTCGGGATGCTCTCGCCACGCTCGCGGCTCGGAGAGTTCGATCTCGCGCCAGCCGCCGCCAGAATCGGGCAGCGTAACGGTGGCGGTAGTCGTCGTCATGACCTAAACCAATCGATCGCTACCCGGCGCCCCTCGGCCGATGAGGTCAAGCCGGCATCGGCCAGCTGCAAGCCGCGTACGCCGGCGGCCAGATCGTAGGAGTGGGGACGACCGGCATCCACGTCGTAGAGGAACTGTTCCCACTGGGCGCGGAACCCGTTGGGAAACTCAGCGTTGTCCGGAATCTGCTCCCACTGGCTGCGAAAATCCTCGGTCGTCGGCAGATCCGGATTCCATACCGGCATCGGCGTACTCACCCGCGGCTGGATGCGGCAGCCGAACAGGCCCGCCACTGCCGAACCGTGTGTGCCGTCGACCTGAAATTCGACCAACTCACCGCGGTCGACACGCACCGCCCAGGAGGAGTTGATCTGGGCAATCACGTCACCCTCCAGCTCGAAGATCGCATACGCTGCGTCGTCGGCGGTCGCGGCGTATTTCCGGCCCTGCTCGTCCCAGCGCTCGGGGATGTGAGTAACGGCCTTGGCGGTAACCGCCTGGACCTTTCCGAATAGGTTCTCCAGTACGTAGTTCCAGTGGGGGAACATGTCCAGGATCATGCCGCCGCCATCCTCGGCTCGGTAGTTCCAGCTGGGCCGCTGGCCGGGCAGCAGATCGCCCTCGAAAACCCAGTATCCGAACTCCCCACGTACCGCCAGAATGCGACCGAAGAACCCGGCGTCGATCAGCCTCTTCAGCTTGATCAAGCCGGGCAGGTAGAGCTTGTCGTGGACCACGCCGTTGATCACCCCCGCTTCCCGGGCGGCGGTGACTAGCTCGATGCCTTCCTCCACCGACTCCGCAATCGGTTTCTCGGTGAAGATGTGTTTGCCAGCGCCGATCGCCTTCAAGATCGATTTCTTACGCTCCGAGGTGACCTGTGCGTCGAAGTAAATCGAGGCGGAGTCGTCGCCCAGCGCCTCATCGAGGCTGGTGGTGTAGTCGGCCACGTCGTGCTGGGCCGCCAGAGTGGCGAGCTTCTCGGCGTTGCGGCCGACCAGAATCGGCTCGATCGTAATTCGATCACCGTCGGGCAGCTGTGCGCCGCCGTCATCCCGGATAGCCAGCACCGAGCGGACTAGATGTTGCCGATACCCCATCCGGCCGGTTACTCCGTTCATGATCACTCGAATGGTGCGCTGTGCCAATGTCGTCTCCTGGTTCTGTCCGGCCGCCTCATCAGGCCACTACGTAAGCGCTTTCGCAACCGCTTTAGGTACTATACGGTCGGTACTACGAAAAGCACAACTCCTCGTAAGGAGCCCGGTGATGGCTGCGGCAGGGCGGGTGTTGCGGCTAAGCGATGTTGCGACGGCCGCAGGCGTCTC
>JBKPEY010000469.1:0-4253 GCA_046744405.1 Actinomycetota bacterium | reverse complement strand
CCGCTTGATCTCGTGGCGGAGTGGAATCGAATCTATGGCCCGAACGGCTTCCTGCAATATCAATTCGTGGTGCCGTTCGAGGAGGCGCAGACCTTCCGACACTGCCTGGAGATGATCGTTAACTCTAGGCACTTGTCCTGCCTCAATGTGCTCAAGCGATTCGGCGAAGACAACCCGTCGCCGCTGTCTTTTCCCATGCCTGGTTGGACACTTACCGTTGATCTGCCCATCGAGCATGGGCTCGACAAGCTCTGTGACGCGCTAGATACCGAAGTTCTTTCCGCCGGGGGGCGGGTCTACCTGGCTAAAGACTCTCGGCTCAGCGCTGAGACGTTTCGCAAGATGTATCCCCGGCTGAACGATTTTCTGGCCGTACGCCGTGAAGTGGATCCGGAGGGCATATTCAACTCCGATCTTGCTCGCCGGCTGGAACTCAGCAAATCAATCCTGGGAGGTGCGGCATGATCAATGCCGTGGGTGCACCTCAATCTCTGCTGCTGCTCGGCGGCACCTCCGATATCGCCATAGCGATCGCGCACCGCTACGCACGTTCAGGATTACGTGTGGTGCTTGCCGCCAGGCCAAGCGAGCGGCGTAGCGTGGCCGCAGCTGAGCTCAAGAACCTCGGTTGCGAGGTCACTGAAGTCGATCTTGACGCTCGAGATCATGACTCGCACGCTGCAACTATCGAGCTGGCCTTCGCCGATGGCGACATCGACATCGCGGTGATCGCGTTCGGGTTACTCGGCGAACCGGAACGGGCCTGGCAAGATCCTGATCTTGCTCTAGAGCTTGCCGAGGTGAACTACACCGCGCCGGTGCACCTCGGCGTACTGCTCGGGGAGCGCATGAAGAACCAGTCACACGGCTGGATTGTTGCGTTGTCCAGCGTCGCCGGTGAACGCGTCCGGCGCTCCAATTTCGTCTACGGCTCGACCAAGGCCGGTTTCGACGGCTTCTTCCTCGGTCTGGGAGAGGCGCTGCGAGAGTATGGCGTACACGTTCTGGTCGTCCGCCCGGGATTCGTCAAGTCCAAGATGACTTCTGGTCTAGAAGAGGCGCCGCTGGCGGTGACACCCGATCAGGTAGCGGAGGCGGTCGCTGAGGGAATTAGTGCCAAACGCGAACTTGTTTGGGTGCCGGGACCGCTGCGCGTTGTGATGTCCGGACTGCGGCATGTCCCGCGCCCGCTGTTTCGAAAACTGCCGATCTAGTTCGGCTGGAGCCAATGCCTTTGAGTCGAATTCCGACCAGTGATGCCCTTCTGCGCCTGAAACCCGCTGATGGGTATCAAATATCCGACCAGTGCGGCCTTGCGAATGCCTGCCTCCGTTACCAAGCGTCGGCGGCCTAGACCGGCGGTACACCGTGTCGTCGGGTGGAGAAGTGCCGGTCCTTCGTGGCCGCAGCAGCGAAGCGAGCAATCAGCTCGCGGCGTACCTCGCGGGGCTCGACGATCGCGTCAATGACCAGCTCACTGGCCAGCCGCAAGATGTCGATGTCGACCTCATACTCCTTGCGGAGGCGCTCAACGTAGGCAGTCCGCTCGGCCTCATCGGTAATCTCGGCGATCTTGTTGGCATAAACCGCGTTCACCGCGGCTTCGGGTCCCATCACAGCAATCTTGGCGCTAGGCAGCGCCAGGCAGGCGTCCGGCCCAAACCCAGGACCGGCCATTGCGTAAAGCCCGGCACCGTACGCCTTGCGAAGGATAACCGAGACGGTCGGCACCGTCGCTTCTGCAACAGCGGTGATCATCTTGGCGCCGTGCCGGATGATGCCCTGCCGCTCTACAGCGCTGCCGATCATGAATCCGGGAACGTCTGCCAAGTAGAGCAGCGGAACGTTGAACGCGTCGCACTGCCAGATGAAGCGGGCGCCCTTGTCCGCCGAGTCGACGAACAGCACGCCGCCCTTGACCGCCGGTTGATTTGCCACGATGCCGATAACTTCGCCCTCCAGAAGCGCGAATCCGGTAACCAGCTCGGAAGCAAACAGCGGCTTGACCTCGAAGAATGAGCCAGCATCCACGATCGCCTCGATGATCACTCCGATGTCGTAGCCGACCGACTCTTGGCTCGGAACAAGATCATCGGCAAAACGCCGCGCGGGCTCGATCTCCTCGTAGGTCGGCAATGGGCTTCGCCAGTTCTGCGGCAGATAAGAGAAGTACTGCTTCGCCTGCTCGATCGCCTCGGTGTCGTCGGCGGCCAGCTGATCTCCGCAACCTGAGATCGTCGCGTGCATCCGGGCGCCACCCATCTCCTCGAGGGTGACTCTCTCCCCCACCACCATCTCTGCCATCCGCGGCGAGCCAAGGTACATCGAGGCGTTGCCCTCGACCATGATCACCACGTCACAGAAGGACGGAATGTAGGCCCCGCCGGCCGCGCTAGGTCCGAACAGGCAGCAAATTTGGGGCACTTTGCCGGACAGTGCCACCTGGTTATGGAAGATCCGGCCTGCACCTCTGCGACCAGGAAACAGATCAACCTGATCCGTAATCCGTGCGCCAGCGGAATCGATGAACCAGAAGATCGGCAGCTCGTCGCGCAACGCGGCCTCGGTCATCCGGATGATCTTCTCTACAGTCCGAGCCCCCCAGGAGCCAGCCTTGACGCTGGGGTCATTGGCCACCACAAGGGCTGGCCGTCCCTGAACCAGACCGCGTCCGGTGACGACCCCGTCAGCCGGCAGATCGTCGGCCATCGCATTGGCAAGCTGGCCGTCTTCGACGAAGGTACAGTCGTCGAAGAGCAAGTCGATCCGATCACGGACGTAAAGCTTGTTCGCGCCTGCCAGCTTGGTCGCTCCGCGTTCGGTAGGCGCCAAAGTTCGATCGCGGGCAGCTTTGATCGGATCCATGATCAACTACTCCACTGGGAGTCCAAGCCGGCGGGCGATCAGCAGCCGCTGCACCTCCGAGGTTCCCTCTCCGACCTCCAGCACCTTTGCGTCGCGATAAAAGCGCGCCACCGGATATTCCTCCATGAATCCATAGCCGCCGAATACCTGGGTAGCAATTCGGGTTGCCGTCACTGCGGACTCCGTGGCATACAGTTTTGCGATTGCGGCCGCTCGATTGAACTCCAGGGCCCGAACACCATGATCACGCATCGCTGCCGCGGCGTACACCAGTTGATGAGCTGCCGTCGCCATCACATCAAGATCAGCAATCTGGAAGGCGACGCCCTGCTTGCGGCCAATCGGTCCGCCAAACGACATCCGTTGCATCGCATACTGCCTGGATAACTCCAGACATGCTCGAATACAGCCCAAGGCTAGCGCCGCGATAGCGACCCGGCCGCCGTCCAAGATCGACAGGATCTGCCGATAGCCCTTTCCGCGCTAGCCTAGAAGCTGAGCTTCGGGTTCCCGGACGTCGGTGAAGGTCAGCGGATGAGTGTCGGAAGCATGCCAGCCGAGCTTGGCATAACTGGGACCTACCTCGAAACCAGGCGTCCCGGTAGGCACGATGATCGCCGAGATCTCCGGCTTCTCATCGTCACGAGTGCCCGTTCGTGCGGTGACGGTGCAAAGCGAGGTGATATCGGTGCCCGAGTTGGTGATGAACTGCTTGCTGCCGTTGATCACCCATTCATGATCAATCAATGTGGCGCGGGTCCGAGTGGCACCGGCGTCGGATCCAGCTTCCGGTTCGGTCAGGCCGAACGAGGCCAGTGCGCGTCCGGCGATCAGATCAGGCAACCAGCGTGCCTTCTGCTCTGCGGTGCCAAAGTGAGCGATCGGGTTGATGCCGAGCCCCACCGCAGCTTCTAAGGTGATCCCGAGCGATTGGTCGACCTTGCCGATCTCTTCGATCGCGATGCACAGACTGGTGAAGTCGCCAGCCCCGCCGTACTCCTCGGGACCGGCAAGTCCAAAAAGGCCCAGATCGGCCATGAGCTTGATCGCTTCCAGCGGTGCCTCGTGGGCGGCGTTCCAGCGCTCGACATGGGGCGCGAGGTCACGAGCAGCAAAGTCAGCAACCGCGGCCCGGAAGTCGTTATGTTCCTCGCCAAGCGAGAACGAACTCGTCATGCGGTCCTTTCGCTCGTCACCGACTTTGTCAGCATAGTTGACGTTGACGTAAACGTCATGCCTAGACTTCAGTCGAAGGAGCGCGTGATGAGTGATCGAACCTGGACGATTGGCGAACTCGCCGAGGAGTTTGACACAACGCTGCGAACCATCCGGTTTTACGAGGATCGCGGGCTTCTTGCCCCGGAACGCCGGGGCAGCACTCGGATCTT
>JBKPEY010000288.1:0-3213 GCA_046744405.1 Actinomycetota bacterium | reverse complement strand
ATTCGTGCCGCACAGCCTGAGGTCGGAGTACTGATCCTTTCGCAGTTCCTGGAGGACCGATACGCGTTCGAGCTTGTGGCCGACGGTGCGCAGGGCGTCGGCTATCTGCTCAAGGAGAAGGTCGGCGATTTGCGCATGTTTACCGATGCCGTACGCCGGGTCGCGTCCGGCGGATCCGCACTCGATCCGGATGTGGTTGCCCGACTGATCGGCCGTCCTCGTCGTAACAGCCCTCTCGACCAGTTGACAAAACGAGAGCGGGAGGTTTTGTCACTGATCGCCGAGGGCCGCTCCAATGCCGGTGTGGCCGACGAACTCGTGATCACGATCGCGGCTGTGGAACGGCATGTGACCAGCATCTTCGACAAGCTTGACCTGCGCCAATCACCAGAGCAGCATCGCCGGGTCGTTGCCGTGCTCACCTACCTTCGCGGCTGACCCAACAGCGCCAGAAACCGCCGGTCTCACTCTCCCAGCCCTCGGGTTAACCCGATGCCGGCTGCGGACGATCCCTAGGTAAAGACTGCAGGCCGCTCAATCGACCGGGTTACTCCTTGGCACAAGCCTTGAAGAGGTCAAACCGACCTCGAACCGAGGCTCCGGATACCCGGCAGCAGCAAGGAGTAGCCATGGCAGCCAACGCACCCTCGCCTACGGCACGGCGCGAGCTCGCAAGCCGCACCAGCGATGATCTTGAAGTCACGTTGTGGTGGGATCCGCGGATCAACGCCATCGCGGTCTCGGTCTGGGACTGGAAACGTGACACCCACTTCGAGCTCGCGGTCGGCAGTGATCGCGCGATGGACGTCTTCTATCACCCGTTCGCATACGCCTCCCACCGCGAGCTCGATGACGCAATGGCCGGAGCGCTCTAATGTCCGCCCAGTTGGCAAGCTCCGCGGGCTTCGGCACCCGGCCCCGCAACCAACACTCAAACGACCAAGGCGTTACAGCCGAGGAGGCTTCGACGCAGCCCGGCAGGCAAGTGCGGGAGGCGCTAGGCGGCGACGCCGGGAAGGTTGCCTGGCGCCACGTCATCTGCTTTGTGCTCCTGGCCTACGGCTCGGCGTGGGCGATCTGGGCAGCACTGCTCGGCCCGACGATCATGGACGCCCTGCGGGACGGCCGCACACAAGACAACTTCACCGCCACGCCAGCCGTGATACTCGGCATGTACGCACCCGCACTGGCAGCGGTCGTTATGCGACTCTTTATCAGCAAGGAAGGCCTCCGCAGGGCGCTGGGCCCCCTGCCAGGCATCCGTTTAGCACTCGCCGCGGTGCTCATCCCCATGGCGATCATCCTGATCTTGGTCGGGATCGTCACCGCGAGCGACATCTCAGAGGCGAGTCCCGGTAAACCGCTGGGCACCCTGCTGGGGATGCTGATCTTCGTTGGCGTGCCTGTCGGCGCCGCGCTTGCCTTCGGTGAGGAGTTCGGTTGGCGGGGATACCTGCTGCCCAAGCTCCTTCCTTTGGGTGAGGTCAAAGCAGCAGTCATCGTAGGGCTGATTTGGGGGCCGTGGCATCTTCCCGTGCTGATCGTTGGGCTGAACTATCCAGGACAGTCGATCATCGCCGTACTCGCTGTCTTCCTCCTGTCTACGACGCTGCTGTCACTGCTCCACACCCGCTTCTATGTGGCATCCGGCTACAGCCTCATTGCAGTCTCACTGCTCCACGGATCACTCAACACATTCTCAGATCGCCTGGCAGACCAGAACCACCTCACGGGCAACCCGCTCATCGTCAGCGCCGGCGGTCTCATCGCGAGCGCCCTGCTCGCCGTCGGCATCTTCATCGCATACCGCCTCCTCGCACGCCGCAAGTCCGCGTAGCAACCAACAACCTTCCACAAGGAGAACGATCATGAAACGTAAAGCTCGAATCACGCGCCTGATCATCACAGCGCTGATCGTCAGCCTCGCTGCGATTTTGACTGCACTATCGCCGATAAACCCAAAAGAGACGCCCTCGCAGGCCAGCACGGAGTTCGATCCAATTGACAACTACGTAAGTGCTCGACTCCATGATCTTCGAATCCCGGGCGCCGCACTTGGCATCGTCAAGGATGGCGAGGTCGTCCACCTGCAGACCTTCGGCTCCGCAAGCAAAGACGAAGGTGCGGTGACGGTGACAACCCCCTTCAAGATCGGGTCGATGAGCAAATCGTTCACAGCATTGGCGGTCATGCAACTCGTTGAGGCAGGCAAGATCCAGCTCGACGCACCGGTACAGCAATACCTTCCCGAATTCCGGGTTGCTGATCCAGAGGCATCGAAGCGCATCACCGTCCGGCACCTACTGAACCAAGTCAGCGGAATCCCCACATCGGCTGGAATGAACTACGTGTTCCGAACCGACACGGGCGACGATGCGCTGGAGCGTGAGGTTGCCAGGTCCAAGAACGTTAAGCTCACACACGAGCCCGGAATGACCTTTCAATACTCAAACCGGAATTACACAACGCTCGGGCTACTGATCAAGGTGGTGTCCGGTCAGAGCTACGAGGATTACGTGCAAGCGCATGTGCTCCAGCCACTCGGCATGCAACAGTCATTCACCCACCTCGACGATGCCAAGAACCACGGTCTCGCCACCGGTCACCAGTACTGGTTCAATCGGCCGGTGCCAGGCGGCGGGCTGCTCGAGAACCGGGCGACGACACCAACCGGACTTATCACAGCCAGTGTCGAGGACATGTCCACGTGGCTCATCGTCAACCTCAACCACGGTGTCTATAACGGCACCCGGCTGCTCTCCGCCTCGGGGATCGACCAATTGCACACTGGCGTGGCGCAGATGACAGAGGATTCCCGGTACGCCATGGGATGGTATGAGACCGACATCAACGGCGCTGCCGTTGTCACGCACAACGGTGATCCCGGTGATTTCCACTCCACGATGGTGATTTCACCCTCGACTGGCTGGGGCGTGGTGTTGTTGATGAATGGCTCGAACGGGCAGGCGCGGCTCGACGTTCCCGCGTACGGCGTCATGGCACAGCTCGTCGGTGTCCCAATCCCGGAGATGACAAGCTCTCTCAGCGAGTTCACCACACTGCTGAGCCTGGCGCTGCTCGTGATCATCGCGGCTCAGATCACGGCGGCTGGCCGGTCGATCTTCGTGCTCCGACGCTGGAGCAGGGATCCCTCACAGCAACCGCGTACTCTCGCGCGCAAGATCATCCGCCTGGGGGTTCCCGTACTCATGA
>JBKPEY010000233.1:0-2655 GCA_046744405.1 Actinomycetota bacterium | reverse complement strand
TGGTGGTTGTCAGCAGGTCGGTAAGCCCGCGGCGTACCAGTTCATGATCATCAAGAATGAAGACCCGGATCGGCCGGTGACTGGTCACAGAGAAATCGGAATCGACCATTGCAGTCGGAGCCCTCCTTCCGGTGCGTTACTCACATCGAGGTAGCCGCGGTGGCGCACCGCCCGACGGTTCAGGTTTGCCAAGCCACTGCGGCGCGCGTTGCCGCCGAGACCTATCCCATTGTCGATCACGGTCACCTCGAGACGCTGCTGGTCAGCCTTGACCCGCACCCGGATCTGCGCAGCGCGCGCATGTTTTGCGACGTTTGTCAGCGATTCCCGGAGCACCGCCTCGACATCGGCGGTGATCGCGTCGTCGGAAATGGTGTCGAGCGGCCCAACGAGTTGCACGTCTGGACGAACCGGCAACAGCGGCGCAAGTTGATCGACGACGGCAAGTGCGGCACCACGCAATGATCGCGATGAGTCCTCTTGAAGGGCGAAGATGGTAGTTCGGATCTGCGCGATCGTTTCGTCCAGCTCCTCGACGGTACGCGTCAAACGCTGATCAATGGTCTCGTTGTCAACCGCGGCAGCAATGCTCTGCAAGCTCAATCCGGCGGCAAACAGCCGCTGGATGACATGATCATGCAGGTCACGCGCAATGCGGTCGCGATCTTCGAGTACGCCGAGCCGCTGTTGATCAGCGCGGGCCTCGCTGAGTTCCAAAGCGATGGCCGCCTGGCCGGCAAAAGTCTCCGCCATATCCAGGTCCGCCTCGGTAAAGGATGCCTGGGTAACGACACGACCCGCGAGGATCGCACCGCGCGGACCGGTCTCGCCCCTGAGCGGAAGAGCCATGGCGTGGCTGACTGGCACAAAGGGGCGAAGATGCACATAGACGTCCGGATGTTGCTCGACCGACTCCACGCGTACGCCGTGGCCCTCTTGCATGGCCTCCCAGGCGATACTGCTTTCGGCCGGGTAGCGCAGGCCAATCAGCTCACGCTCTGCGGCACCGGTGGCAACAATGACTTCCAGGTCAGTCGGATCATCGTTGGTGGGTCGAACCAAAGTGACCACATCTGCCGCGGCGAGGCGCTTCACACTTGCGGCGATGCGCTGCAGGGTTTCGGAGTAGTCAGCTTCCGGGTCGAGCAGCTGGCGACTGATCTCGCCGGAAGCCCGCAGCCACTCTTGCCGCCGCCGTGACTCTTCATAAAGCCGGGCGTTCTCAATAGCGATTCCGGCTGTCGCAGCCAATGCCAAGACGAGCTCTTCGTCTTCGGCGGTGAAGGGGCGGCCGTCGACTCGATCGGTGAGGTACAGATTGCCGAAGACCGCATTCCGGCTGCGGATGGGCACGCCGAGGAAGGTAGTCATCGGTGGGTGGCCATCAGGGATGCCAGAAGACCGGGGGTCATCGGCAAGGCGCGGTATCCGGATGGGCTTTGGATCCTTGATCAGTACGCCGAGCAAACCGTGCCCCTTCGGCAGTTCACAATGCTCGCCGACAGTCTCGGGTTCCATACCGACGTGCAGGAACCGTTCCAGGAAGCCATCGCTGCCGATGACGCCAAGTGCCGCGTAACGGGCCCCCGACAGCTCCCGGGCCGTGTCGACAATGCGGCGCAACACGGCCGGGAGTGATAGCTCTTGGACGATCGAACGGTTGGCACTGAGGAGCCGCCGGAGCCGCTCTTGAGATGTCACGATTGGCGATGCTTCATAGAGCCAGCTTTTCGGCCGTTCGACGGACAGCTGGGAATTCTCCTCGGAATCCGTCGCGAACGCCGATCCCGGCTCGCTGTTCTCGCCCTTAGCCGCCATATGCCAGACACATTACGATGCGCGCGATATCTCGTGCCATGGGGCGCCCCACCGCCACACGTCAAGCCGGATGGACTCGACGACCCGTCACCGTCGTCAATGGCAGTTGGACGACCAGCGCTTTTCGGCCCTCAGGCCACGGCTGCGGCGACTGCTGAAGATCAAGAAGACGCAATGATCTCTCATCCATCAGACCGGCGTTACCGACCACCAGAACGCTCCACCCCGTCTGCAGGAACTCATCGACTTGATCAACTTCGAAGGCGATCGGGCGATTGATCAAGTAGCCGGACGCCTCAGAATCCATCCCGGTGCGGAAGATAAGGGCCTCACTGACCATCGTGTAGTTGATCGGTACCACGCGAGGTCCGGAGTCGGTGCAGTACGCCAGGCGGCCGATGTTGCTCGAGCCGAGCAGCCGGCGGCACTCATCACGGTCCAGCACTTCCAGGCGACCACCCCGGTCCAGCAGAGACCACCCGGAATTGTCCGCAATCGGAGACATGATCATCCCTCCCTATGGATGATCCACTTTCTCCGTTGCCACGCCTCCGCGCACGGGCCCAAGGAGGCCCGTGCGCGGGACCAATGTCCTTTACCCAAACCGGCTGCCAGAGTCCGGTTGGGCTATAGATCGACTGCGTTCTGGCAAACTCACTCCGCTAGCCGCGCTGGATCTCAAAGCGCCGTGAGACACCCTCGCCGGATGGCTTGGGCATCCTGATCTCGAGGACCCCGTCTCGGTACGTCGCGGAGACGACTTCTGGTGACGTACCTGCCGGAAGCCGTACCTGCCGGACGAAACTGCCATACCGGAATTCGCTGTGAAAGCCTCTG
>JBKPEY010000579.1:0-7283 GCA_046744405.1 Actinomycetota bacterium | reverse complement strand
TGCCAATGCGGCAGGTCGGTCGGGGAAGCTGAGCACCGCTGCTGCGCACCGGCCGCCGACGTCCAGCGAGGTGGTAGCGACACCTGGGCTGGCTGTCGATCGGAGCGTGCCGCTAGAGATCTGCAGCACCGCGATGCTCTGCTCGCCGCTGCGATTCACGGTGCACAGTAGATGATCATCATCGATGATCGCGTACGGTCGCTGGCCGAGCGTCCATTGCGGTGCACAGAACTCTGCCTTTGTCTCGTGGAGTGGCTTCACCCGGCCGTCGCTCCACAGGTAAAGGTTCCACCAGTTCGTACGATCGGAGGCAAAGATCAACTTCTCCCCGAGCCATCGGGGCTGTAACGCAGATTCGCCAGTGCCGCCAGCGATGGCTTGACTGTCGGTGATAACACGGCTGCTCAGCGAGCCGATCATGATGGTGGTGGAATCCCACGGCATGTTGGGGTGATTCCATTGAGTCCACGCCAGGCGCCCATTCGCCGAGAGCTCGGGTGTGGAGTAGAAATCGGCGCCGCTGCAGAGCACTGTGCCGCCATCGATGTTCGGTCCGTCAAGATCAAGAGCCACGATGGTGTTGATTGGTTCAGCAACCGCGGAGTGATCTTCGCGTACGGCTAGCACTAGGTCCCAGTCGGGATGAACCCGAATGTCACCGAATCTCAAGGCACCCTCAGGGGTGATCGGCCTCGGCGTGGTGTCGTCACGCACGGCGTATAAGCGGCCGTCGCTGAACTCTGAGTACACGACAGTGCCGCCCGAGACGTGGTACTCGCCACCGCCGTACTCGTGCACTCGGTCCCGGACACATGCCGTTGAGGGAGTGACCTCGACCGGTTCACCACCGGAAAGCAGCCGTCGCCAGAGGCTGGCGCGGCCACGCTCGTCGGCGCGAGACTCCAGCCAGTAGACCTTGTCGCCGTCGATCTGGACGCTGGAAAGCCCCACCGACGAACCGATCAAATGATCAACCGAGATTGGTGAAACCCACGATCCGTAAGGGGCAATCCGCACAGGCTCAATCTATTGACTACAGGTGGGGTAGCAGTTCATCGACCATCGCGCCGAAGCGACCGACCAGCACCGAGAGGTGTCCCTCGCCCTCGAGAAGGTGGGGCACCGCGCCGGGGATGTTGCTTACGAGCCACTCGGCGTGGTGAAAGGGCACCATCAGGTCCTCACGGCCCTGCCAGACGGAGACCGGAACGGTGAGCTCACGCGGGTCAAAGCCCCACTCGCGCGTGAAGGCAAGGTCGTCGTCGATCCAGCCGTCGACCTCCACCACGCCCTCCTGCAGTCCACGGATGATGTCAAGCCCGGCCTCGCCCCGGATGACGGCGCGGTCAACCTCGGGCAGAAGCGTGGCCAGGGTCTCGATGATCTCCTCGGCGTCGCCGTTGATGATGCCCGCCCGGTCCTCCATCACGAACGGCCGGAGTGCCTCCTCGCCCTGGAGAGCGAGTTCGAACTCCTCGACGTTGGCCTCGCCCATGCCGTCGAGGAAGTCGGACTCACCGACGTACGGCTTGATCCCGCATACGCAAAGAACCGCCGCGACTCGATCTGGCAGAAGCGCGCCAGTGGCCAGGGCGTGTGGCCCGCCGCCGGAGCTGCCGCCCACGAGGCAGCGGTCGGCATCTAGGTGGTCGAGGATCGCCGCCACGTCCTCGGCAATGTCGGCGACCGAGCGTCCTCGGCGCCGTGTCGACCCGGCGGCACCAGCACGCGTATAGGTGACGTAGCGCAGACCGCGCTCATGCGTCTCGTACTGACGGTAGCGGAACTGCCGTGCGCAGCCCGGTGTGCCGTGGTGCCAGACCAGAGGTACACCATCTGGCGGCCCTGACACGATCACCTCCAACACCCGTTCATCAGGAAGGTTCAGTGCGATCGTCTCCGGGTCAGGGTTCATGCTGGCCCATCTTGGCAGTACGAGCGCAGTCCGGGGGCGATTTGCGTCGCACATCGTATGCGAGTCGGGCCTTATCTGTTGGTACTGGTGTGGCCAATGGTGCAAGATAAGGAATAACAGATCTCCTAGCGAAACCGGCCTGAGGATGCAGGGGAAGGCAGCCCTCAGGTTGTCTTTGGTCTCGCACTGGAGGATCTGGCATGAGCAGCACCCGTGGAGTCTTGTACATCCACTCCGCGCCGTCAGCAGTATGCCCGCACATCGAGTGGGCAGTGGGCGGCGTATTTGGTATGCCCATACGGGTTGACTGGATACCTCAGCCGATCGAACGCGCCTGCTACCGAACCGAGTACTCCTGGACCGGCCCTACTGGCACTGCGGCGCGACTGGCCAGTGCTCTCAAGGGCTGGCAGCGGGTGCGCTTCGAGGTGACTGAAGAAGCCACCTCCCGCACCGAGGCGGAGCGCTACTGCTATACGCCGACGCTAGGCATTTTCCACGCCGTCACGGGATTCCACGGCGACATCATGATCCCCGAAGATCGAATCAAACATGCGATGGCGGTGTCTGCTGTTAGCGGCAAAGACCTCGTCGATCTCCTCGACGGCTTGCTCGGCCGCGCCTGGGACGACGAGCTCGAACCGTTCCGACGCGCTGGTGAGGGTGCACCGGTTCGATGGCTGCACGAGGTCGTCTGACTGGTGGCATCACCTACGCCCTAGCCCGCTCGGCGGCGGCCGGACTATGGAGTAGCACCAACTCTCCGGATTCAAATTTCCGACCAATGCGGGCATTGCGATACCGCAGCCTGCGTTTGATGCTTCAGGACTCCGCACTGGTCGTAAATTTTAATCCGGACAAAGCCTGCCCTGGGTGGAGGATGACTTAGAGCGGGATGTTGGTGTGAGCCCCACGCTGGCCGGTGTCAGCATCGCGAATCGCGGCCGCCAGGGCCGATCGGGTGACGTCGGGCGCAACGATCTCGTCCACGACCCCGATCTCGACTGCCTTCTCGACTCCGCCGGCGATGCGCTCATGTTCGGCGGCAAGCTCGGCTTCGAGCTGCGGGCGTACATCGTCGGCAACCGCGGCGAGCTTGCGCCGGTGCAAGATCCGTACCGCCGCAATCGGTCCCATCACCGCGACTTCAGCACCCGGCCACGCAAAGACCCGGGTAGCGCCAAGGGAACGCGCGTTCATGGCGATGTACGCCCCGCCGTACGCCTTCCGCGTTACCAGTGTGACTCGCGGCACTACCGCTTCGCCGAAGGCATGCAGCAGCTTGGCCCCGCGGCGTACCACGCCATCCCATTCCTGCCCGACACCGGGCAGGTAGCCGGGCACATCGACGAGAACCACCAGCGGCACCCCGAACGTGTCACACATCCGGACGAACCTGGCCGCCTTCTCCGCACTCAGCGCGTCCAGGCACCCTCCGAGGCGAAGCGGATTGTTGGCGATGACCCCTACTGTGCGGCCACCCAACCGCCCCAGCGCAGTGGTGATGTTGGGAGCCCAGCGGGCGTGCAACTCCTGTGTCGAGCCGTTGTCCAGCAGACCATTGATCAGTGGATGAACGTCGTAGGCACGCTTCGGTGATTCAGGGAGTAACGCGGCAAGATCAACATCATCCACCGTCGTTGCCGTCTGGCTCTGGTTGGCGAGGAGGGTGGCAAATGATCGACCTTGTTCGATGGCGTGCGCCTCGTCATCGGCGACAACGTGTACGACTCCTGATCGACGCCCGTGAGTGTCCGGCCCACCAAGTCGCAGCATGTCGACGTCCTCGCCGGTGACCGAACGCACGACGTCGGGACCAGTGACGAAGATCCGACCCTCTGGAGCCAAGATCACTAAGTCGGTCAGCGCGGGCCCGTACGCCGCACCGCCAGCCGCAAAGCCCAGCACGATGGAGATTTGCGGGATCTTGCCCGAGGCTTGGGTCATCGCGCGGAAGATCCGACCGACGCCGTCCAGAGACAGCACACCTTCGGCCAGGCGAGCACCACCTGAGTGCCAGATTCCCAGGATCGGCACCCGGTCATGCGTGGCACGCTCGTATGCCCGCACCACCACGTCGCAGCCTTCGACGCCCATTGCTCCGCCCATCACCGTGGGGTCTGAGCAGAAGGCAACTACTCGGCAGCCGTTGATAGCTCCAGTTGCTGCCAGCATTCCGGAGTCGTCATCGGACGTGATCAGCTCGATCGAACCAGGATCAAGTAGTGACCGCAGCCGGGAATTCGGGTTCCGCGGATCTTGATCACGTGGAACCTTGATCTTCTGGGGCGCTTCGGAGGCACTCGCCGCGGCGCGCTGCCGGGTCGGCGCGGTGCTCGGAGCGGCGGTCCGCTCTGTCGTCATCGTCATCTCAAGCCTCCTGTGGCATAGGCATTCGTGAAGGCGACGGCAACGTTGTGACCACCGAAGCCGAACGAATTGTTGATTGCCGCGAGGTCACCGTCGGGCAGGTCGCGCACCTTAGTGGCGATGTCAATACCAAGATCAGGTTCGGGGTTGTCCAGGTTGATTGTTGGCGGGATCTTGCGGTGATAGATCGCCAGCAGGGTGGCTAGTGACTCCAATGCCCCAGCACCGCCAAGCAAATGACCGGTCATCGATTTGGTTGCTGTGATGATCGCCTCGGTGTCTTCACCAAGAGACTGCCGAATGGAGCCGGCCTCGGTGACATCCCCCTGGGGTGTGGAAGTGGCGTGTGCATTCACGTGCACGATGTCACCTGGGGTCAGATCGGCCTCACGTAGCGCTTTGGTCATAGCCAACGCCTGGCTCGCTCCGCTCGGATCGGGCTGCACCATGTCGTGCGCGTCGGCTGTGATGCCGGCTCCGGCGAGTTCGCCGTAGATCCGAGCGCCCCGCGCCTGCGCATGCTCGAGCGTTTCGATGACCAACATGGCTGCACCCTCACCCAGCACGAAGCCGTCCCGGTCGACATCCCATGGCCGCGATGCGCGTTCGGGTTCGTCATTGCGGCGGCTCAAGGCCTGCATCTGCGCGAAACTGGCGAGCGGCAGCGGGTGGATGACGCCCTCGGTACCCCCGACGACAGCAACGTCGGCACGGCCCAGCCGCAACATGTCGAGACCCAGCGAAATCGATTCGTTGCTGGAGGCGCACGCTGACACAGGCGTGTGCGCACCTGCTTGGGCTCCGAGCCGCAAGCTGACGTTGGCGGCCGAGGCATTGGCCATCAACATCGGAATGGCCAGAGGACTGACACGTCGAGCGCCTTTGTCTTTTTGGACATCCCAGTTGTTGAGCAAGGTGATCATTCCACCGATGCCGGTGGCGACGGCAACGCCCAGCCGCTCACGGTCAACCGGGTTCTCCTCGCGGAGCCCATATCCCGCGTCTTGCCAGGCCTCCATTGCGGCAACGACGGCAAGTTGCGCACACCGGTCCAGACGGCGCGCCTCGACGCGCTCCAATATCTCGGCAGGATCGGTGAACGCTGATGCCGCGATCTTGACGGGCAGGTCATCGGCCCAGTCGGCTTCGATCTTGCGTACGCCGGACTTGCCGGCGAGCAAACCGTCCCAGGTGGCGGAGACGTCACCTCCCAGTGGCGTGGTGGCTCCAAGGCCGGTAACGACAACGCGGATGCGTGACATGGGGTATCTCCTGCGATGGCGTATCGAGTTACTTGGCTGATGTGGGTCCGCCCGAGGCCCCGGATGACCCCCGACGATGATCAGCGATGGCGATCAGGCGGCAGCGCGCTCGATGTAGGCGACGGCATCGCCTACGGTCTTGAGGTTTTTGGCCTCTTCATCGGGAATGCTGACGCCGAACTTTTCTTCAGCGGCGTAAATGATCTCAACCATCGATAGCGAGTCCACGTCAAGATCATCGGTAAATGACTTGTCTAGCTGGACGTCGTCGGCCGGTACGCCGGCGACCTCGTTGACGATCTCGGCTAGATCGGCGCGGACTTCTTCGGTGGTGGGCATAGGCATGGCTCCTTCAGTGGTAGTTGCGATGGTTCGTAGTACGAGATCTCAGGGCAGGATGATCACCTGACCGGCATAAACCAGGCCGGCGCCGAAGCCGATGATCAAGCAAGTCTGACCCTTGTGAGCTTCGCCGGACTCGAGCAATGCCTCGATCGCCAGTGGAATGGAGGCGGCCGAGGTATTGCCCTGCCGTGCGATGTCGCGTGCCACGACCACGCTGCTGGGCAATTTAAGGGCGCGGAACATGGCATCGGTGATCCGCATATTCGCCTGATGCGGTGCGAAGACATCGAGATCTTCGGGCCGTACGCCGGCAGCGTCCAGCGCCTCCGCTGCGGTCTTGGCCATGGTGTACGAGGCCCATTTGAAGACCGGATTGCCTTCCATCCGAAGAGTCGGCCGATTCGTCTCATCGCGAGCGGACTGATACGAGGCCGGATCCAGGGCCAGGGCGGCGTCCCACGACTGAGTTTGTTGAATCAGCGGGGCCTGGTCGCCATCGGAGCCCCAGACCACTGGGCCGATACCAGGAACGTCGCTCGGTCCGATCACCGCAGCTCCGGCGCCGTCGGCGAAGAGGAAAACTGTTGACCGGTCCGACCGGTTGGTCATATCTGTGAGCCGCTCAACACCGATGATCAACACATATTTCGAGGCGCCGCTGCGAACGAAGGAGTCGGCCATCGCCGTCGCGTAGCAGAACCCGGCGCAGGCTGCCGAGATATCGAAGGCCGCGGCGCTCTTTGCGCCAAGTTCGCTGGCGATGGTGGTAGCAATGGCGGGCGTTTGGTAAAGGTGGGTGACCGTCGAAACGATCACTGTGTCGATCTGGCCGGGCTCGATTCCGGCGCGGTCGATCGCCTTCTGAGCGGCGGCGACCGACATCATCTGAATCGTCTCGTCCTCGGAAGCCCAGCGGCGCTCGATGATCCCCGAACGGGTACGAATCCACTCGTCTGAGGAGTCAATCATGGTGCAGATTTCGGCGTTGTCGACGACGCGACGCGGCCGATACCCGCCCAAGCCGAGAATTGTGGAGTATGTGGCCCCAGATGCCAGGTTCAGCATTATCGAGTGACCTCGGTTGCGTCGGCGGATTCGACAGTTGGATGTAGCCGAAGCAGCGGCTGACCCGGGGCGACAGGGTCACCGTCCTCGACAAGCCACTCCACGACGATGCCGCCGTGTGGTGCCGTGACCGGCATCTCATCGCGGAAGTTCTTGACCATCCCGACCGTGCTATCACTCGGCAAGAGCGTCTCTGGCTCGACGTCCTCGGTGCGGCTGAATTGTCCCTTGCCGGGGGAGACCACGAGCCGCCAAGTCGGATTCGTGATGATCGGCGACGCGGCGGACGTGGCGCCGTGTTTGTGCACGAACTCCATTGCCTCCTC
>JBKPEY010000516.1:0-11196 GCA_046744405.1 Actinomycetota bacterium | reverse complement strand
CGTCTACGGGCATCAAATCCATAGTCACGTTATGTATAACAGGGCACTTGCGGGCGCTATTGCCCTAGCAACGTATTGCGTTGGTCACATTGCTGGGCCGGAAAGCCGGTCTCTGAGCGCTCCGACCCAGGCTGCCGAATCCTACGTGCACGTAGTTTGCTGACGCTCCGCACAGGTTGCTACCTATGCAGACCGTCAGCAACTTGGGTTTACGTAGGTTTCCGCCAAAGGCGGCCGGGACCATGCATGTCGAGGCGGAATCGAGCCGCTGGTCGAGCGTCGCCGTGATGTCTCGGACTATTTGAGCCGCTCGCTGAGGTGGATGCTGACTGTGTCGCCTTCCTGCTTGCCGATCAGTTGCCGTAGGTCGGACTTGATCGCCAGCTTGTGAGTCCCATCGCCCAGCGGCATGAAGGAGCTGCGGAAGGGCTGTCCATCAACGGTTCCGGCGACCTTCACCAACCCGCGAGTACCGAAGAAATCGGCGCTCCAGTCGGTCACGACGTATGTCCAGCCGCCCTTGGCCGGGCTCTTGTGCAAGGTGGCGGTGAAGGTCTTGTCGAGCGTCATCAGGACTCCTCGACGACGTAGAAGCGGTTGCCATCCGGATCATCGAAGCTGAACATTGGCGGGACGTTGTCCCAGCGCAGCAGCTCGCCGACGTCAACGCCCCGCTCCCGCATAGTTGCATGCTCAGCTGCAGCATTGGGAACGCTGAAGCGAACTCCGGTATCCGTCGCCTCGTGACTCGCTTCTTTCGCGGCATTGAGAGCGAGAGAGGTGTTCGCTCCGGGCGGTGCCACCTCGATCCAGCGCATGGTTGGGCTGATCGGGGCGTCGAGGCGCTTCTCGAAGCCAAGTTTGTCTATATAAAAACTGATGGCGGCGTCTTGGTTGGTCACGCTGACGCCAATGGTGCGTACGTCGGTGATGCTGGTCGTTGTCATGGTGTCTCCTTAGTTCGCTCTGCTCAGGACGCGTCATACATCAGCGAGCCTGGGGTGGTTAACGTCTGACCGGTTTCCAGCCAGGTCTTCAGTCCGGACAAGATCATTGGCCAGCCGCCGTACAGCTCCGGCGGCGCAGTGTCACTGAGCTGATCATGGGTCACTGTCAGGCGGCAGGAGTCTCCAACGGGTTCGATCTCCCACGTGACGCGTGAGGTGCCCTCGCGCTCGGCATCCTCGCTCCACAAGACGTGCATGGTCTGCACAAGTCGACGGGGCGGATCCACAACCAGGTTCTCACCCTCGAGGAGCGGTCCGTCGGAGCCCGGATGGTTCAGCTCGTAGCGCGATCCCTGGGTCCATTCAGAATCCACGCTCGCGCCGAAGTGGTACTTCGCCCGAATCGCCGGGTCGGTGATCGCTTCCCACAGAAGCTCCGGCGTTGTGCGGATGTAGATCTCGAACACTTTCTCCATCGGGCGCTCCAGTTCTTGTTTCAACCCGGCCAGACCGGCGGCCCACGGCTCGGTGTATTTGCTCACCCACCGGTCATGGATGAGGCGGATCGGAACGGGGTTGAGGTAGTGCAGCTTCTCCCGGCCCTGTCGGCGGCTGACAACAAGTCCGGCCTCCTCGAGTAGGCGCAGATGTTTGGCAACCGCAATTCGCGTCATGTCGTGGCCCGCGGTAAGCGCGACCAGCGTCTGGCCGTCCCTGGTGAACAGCGCATCAAGCAATGCCCGCCGCGTTGGGTCGGCGAGAGCCCGAAACACTGTCTCCACACGGACAGAATAGGAAACCAAATGGTTTCCTGTCAATCTCCCGCCGGCCACTGGGTGCTGTCGGAGTGCACCCAGACCGATTCATGATCAACCAGAGGCTCCAGCAGGGCTGCGACCTCTGGGTCTGCCTGATGCAGTAGTTGATCACTCGCGACGCGACGTGCTATGCCGGCGACGAAGTCGGCAATCTGCACCCGAGGTTCGCGGCTGGAATCGACCAGCCGAACATCGCTCAACTGCCGACCGGGTTGGCTTGCGGCGTACGCGGTTGCGATATCGGCTATGCGTTCGGGGGTCAACGCGGATTGTTCGTCGTGTACCACCGAGATGGTCTGGGCGTAGGAACCCCAATAGTGGACGGCGCGGTTCATCGCCGGAAGTAGCGGCTCCATCAGGGGAGTCAGCTTGGGGTTCTCCAGATATGCCGCTCGGGTAGCTTCGGCGATCGATCGAGTCGAGCGCAGCAAGTCCATTACCTCGCGGACCTCAGATGCCGAGCTTGAGGCCGCCAAGCTGTCGACTGCGGCGAAGAAGGTCTGGACTGGGCCTTTCGGTAGCCAGCGGTTGTTGGTTCGAAAAAGGTTGGCCGAAAGCTTGAGGAATTCCTGCCAGCGAGACGTTCCGTAGCTTTGATCGCCGTAGCTGTACAGCGCCAGTACCAAAGGCCGCGTACGTGCGTTCCGTCCAGGGCTCGTGATTCCGGAGACCGGCTGTCCTCCCAACAGCACGTCGACCATCCGCGCGAGAACGAAGAATCGGGTGTCGGTGAGGTGAACGTAGGCGTTGCCGTGGATGGGACTGCCGGAGCCAAGTAGCCAGAGCAGAATGGGTCGCCGACGTGGCCGCAGGATTTCGGGCGACTTGTATTCGCCGGTGCCGCGAGCGCCGATTTCCCGCCGAAGATGCTTGATCAACTCCGCGGCAGTCTCTGGTTGGAGGCTAATGCTGGCGTGGGCAAAGACGGGGCTATGTCCGCCGCCGACGAGGTTTCCGCCAGAGAAGCCCGACTCGTCGCAGGCGATTTCGATGTGTCGCCTCATGATCACATCCTGTCCCATGCCCTTCGACAGTCCAGGGAATATCGCTGATCATGGAGCTTGTGACCGAATCAGAGATCATCGAATACGTGGGCGGCCTATCAGGCGTCGTGACTCTCACCGCGAGCGAGGAGAACGGCTCGCCACAGTCGGCCTGGGGCGACACCTTCTTCTTCTACGATCCCGAAGGAAACCGCCCTGAGAATCAGCGACTTCCCTTCGCTACCGTGGTGATCCACGACTACGCGGGCTGGGACACGGAGTCCCGCCTCGATCGCGACGGCATTTTCCGGGTCAACATTGCGATTGGCCGCAGTGAGTTCGAGCGGCTCTTGGGCCACGCGCCGACACAGCACCAGGCCCATCACGACGAATATGATTACGCCGCCACCGACGTCCTGATCCCGCATCCGACGTACGCCTCCCAAGGCTGGGTTTCGATCCTCAACCCGACAGAACAGACGAGCGGGCAGGTTCGGCAGCTTCTCGACGAAGCCCATGCTCTGGCCGTGCGCCGGCATGGGAGAAGGCAGGACGCCCGCCAAGCGTGAAAGTTCGATAGGAACTGAAGATGACCGAAATGACGTCTGAGGTGCGGCGGCTTGTCGAGCGGCCGAACTACGCTCACATCGCGACCCTGATGCCCGACGGCGCGCCACACAGCGTGCCGGTCTGGATAGACCTCGAGGGTGACAATCTGGTAGTTCTTACCGGACCTGGCTCGCGCAAGGCTCGCAATCTCGAGCGTGACCCCCGAGTGGCGATCTCGATCACCGATGTTGATCAGCCGTTCGCCTCGGCGCTGATCCGTGGACGGGTCGTGGAACGTGTCGAGGGCGATCGTGCATGGGACATCATCGACCGGATATCCCGGAAGTACACCGGCCAGCCCTATGCTCCCCGTTCCGACCGCATCGTCTTGGTGATCCAGCCCGATCATGCGCGCTCGGTGATCTTCGGCTGAATTTCACGAGGGATGGCATCAGGAGCTCACAGATCGCCCGAGCCGGTAGCAGCTGGCAGCTGTCTCGATCCCGGTATCGATAGCAGGCTACGGTCGGGTCGTCGGCACCAATCCATTGAAGGGAACCGTAGATGCCAGAACTAGTCATCGACTTCATCACCTCTCTCGATGGATATGGGGCTGCCGAGGGCTGGCCTGGCTGGTGGGGCCTGGAAGGGCCTGAGTACCTCTCCTGGTTGGGAGACCATCAGGAAGCGGACTACACAGTCCTGATGGGGGCAAACACCTATCGGCTCATGTCGGAGCTGGCCAGCGGCGGTGAACCGGGTACCGATGTCCTGGCGGGCATATCGAAGGTCATCTTTTCGACCACCTTGACCGAGCCCTTGTCGTGGCCGAACACACAGCTGGTTAGCCAAGACCCTGTCGAGACCGTACGGCAAATGAAGGCCGAGGGCACCAAGTCGATGCGCACCCTAGGCAGCCTCACGCTGTGTCGCTCGTTGTTGAAAGCTGGTCTCGTAGACCTCTTCCGCGTTGTCGTCTTCCCAGTAATCACCGGAAGCACCGGTCGGGACCGGATTTACGACGGATACCCTGACGTCTCCCTCGATATGGTGAGCAGCCGCACGTTCGACGGTCGGATCCAGTTGCTCGAATACGTCCCCACGGTTTTAACCGGACCACCCGGCGCCAACCAAGCCAACGCCTAACCGTCAGGTGCGCTCGGCGATCTGATCGATCAGTAAATCTCCGGAGGCTCACCAAAAGCGGATGGCAGAGTGGCGGGGTGCTCGAAAACGACTGCGACGCCGTGGCCTATGCGTCGATCAGCCGCCAGGTCAATGCGCTTGAGGTCATCGTTCGATCCAATCCCGTGATCCGACCACTTCTGGACCGGCTCGAAGATCTGCAGCTACCGGCCTGGTACGTCGGAGCGGGCGCGATCGCGCAAACCGTCTGGAACCACTTACACGACTTCCCAGCAACGCACGGGATCAACGACTACGACATCGTGTACTTCGACCGGCATGACTCGACCAAGGCGAGTGAGGACGCCATCGAAGCCACAATCGCCGCCTGGGTCGATGTCGGCACCGCGAAGCTGGATGTCACCAACCAAGCCCGGGTGCACACCTGGTATGAACAACGCTTTGGTCGGCCGCTTTCTGTTTACCGCTCCAGCGAACATGCGATCGCCACTTGGCCGACCACCGCGACCAGCGTCGGTGTCCGGTCTAACCAGAACGGCTTCGAGGTCTGCGCGCCGTTCGGACTGACCGACTTGTTCGCGATGGTGGTCCGCCCGAACGCGAAACTCGTCAGCCAGGCCGTGTACCAAGCGAAGGCTGAGCGCTGGCGGCATATGTGGCCACGGCTGACGGTGCTACCGTGGCCAACCGAGTGATGACTGCCTCAAGGGCAGGTCCAGGAGGCCGCTGTCACGCCGCACGCGGCTAAGTCGCTTCTCGGGCGCTAAGCGGGAGCACCTCGTAACGTCCGGCATCTTCGACGACGAGCACCCCATCTCCCTTGCCCAGCGGGCCGATGGACTGACCGGTCAGCCCGCAGACGGCTGCCTCGTTCGTGGGGCTGTGGCCGACAATGAGCGCCCGACCGTGATCTGGCAGTGCCGCGACAATCCCCTGGAGCGCCGCGCCGAGGAGTTGAGTTTCATGGTCGACAAGATCGGGATCAACAGCCCGCATGTCCTCAAGTGACGCTCCCTTCCCCGCCGCCTTCGCTGCCTCACGCCACCGGTCCTCGACCACTGACCGGAGCGCGGTCTCTGTAATGATCGGCACGTCCTCCTGACCAGCTGCACGCCGCAAGATACCGAGCATCTCGGTGGCGCGCTTTGCACCGGTAGAGACGAACAGTGCGTACGGCGGATGGAGGCCGGTTCGGCCGATGGCCTCGGCGTCTGCTACGCCCTGTTCGCTTAGCCGGTCCTCGTCGTTGTCGGTGTGCCGACGCAGCTCGACATATCTCATGCCTCCATCTTGCCGTCGGGGCGTTTGATCAGCAGCGGGCAGTAGCTGGTCTGGTGGTTGACCAGCAATGAGGTCCAGGCTGATGCCCATGCCGGGTATCGATATCCGGCGCCGCGGCGCGCCGCTGGATTGCGAAAGTGGCGATGAGCAAAGTCGTGTGGTCGTGTCGATGTCGCTGGACGGGTTTACTGCCGGCCCGAATGTGCGCGAGGAAGAGCAGTCCTAACGTGGGTAGCGGAAGGGAGACGTGGTGTCCTCAACAGTTCTCTACATGTCAATGTCCTTAGACGGTTTCATCGCGGGGCCCAATGAGGGACCGGGCAACGGGCTCGGTGACGGCGGTGACCGCCTGCACGAGTGGCTCTTTACCGGTGCCGAGATCAACCAGAATGGAGTTCCGGTTCGTCTCGGGGGAATCAACGGCCAGATCGTTGGTGAATTCATGGCGACTGGGGCCGTTGTCGCCGGGCGCGGCACGTTCGAGCCCGCTGGCGGCTGGGGTGGCGACCACCACGATGGCGTGCCGATCTTCATCCTGGCCCGCCGTGCGCCTGGCATCGATATTGCCCACTGGCCGCTGGTTACCTATGTGTCCGATGTGAAAACGGCGATGACTGAGGCCAAGCAGGCCGCGGGCGAGAAGAACGTGCTGGTCCATGGCGCCGGAACCGCGCAGCTCGCGCTCGCTGCCGGTGTACTCGATGAGATGGAGATACATCTCGTCCCGGTGCTCCTCGGTCAAGGGCGCCATCTTTTCGACAACCTCGATCCGGAGCACATCGAGCTGGAGCGCATCCGGATTCTCGAGGGCGAAGACGGTGTCACTCACATGCACTATCGAGTCCGGCGCTGAGGTCTGAGTGGCAGGAAGCCATGATGCCTGAGACACAGTTGGAAACCGACGCCAGTAACGGCTTCGTCACCTACGACGAGCTCAAAGGGCCTGATCTGGACGCTGCACACTGGAGCCCAGCGCGACTGCCACTTCCCACAGGCGGCGAGCACATCCCGCTAGATCCCAATGCAGAGCTGGCCGTCGGCGATGGCGAGGTCCGAGTGACGATCCCGAGCTTCTCGGTGTCGCACGACAGGTTCCAGGCAGCTGACAGCGCCAAGTACCTCATCTTGTCGACGCGCCACTTCGAGCTGTCAGCGGATCGCGCCGCGACGTTCGCCGTCGATCTGGCGATTACGAACGTCGGCGGGGAACCAGGAGACTACCGTCGGGCAATGGCCGCCTTCCAGGTGTTCGACTTGGCGGTGAGCCAGCGCGTGTTCTCAATCTGCGGCACCTCCACCCGCGTATTGGCGCTGGATGAGCAGCTGAGCGCATCGGAAGCAAGCGAGCCGTTCATCTATATGGTCGAGTCGCCGTACGAGGACTTCGACGACGACTTCACCCGGCTTCGCGCGTGCGAGATCACACTCGACCGGAGCAGGTCTTCCGCGGCTTGGCGCGTTGACGGCCACGTGGTGTACCAGACGCAGGGCTCTTTCATCCCCGAACGCGTTGGCATTGGATTCGGGATCTGGTCGATGCTGCCAATCCGGGACGGTCGCAGCCGCTCGCTTGACGGGCAGGGCATGATCGGGCGGTGGCGGCGGTTCCGCCTACGCGGTGTCGATGCGTAGGGCGGCATCGTTGTCGTCCTCACTGGTAGCTGAGTCAGGGACAAAGACAATGCGCCGGTATCAGCCCCGGTGAGCTGGTATACGAGCCGGTCGGGTGCGGTGTCAGAGGGGAGAGAGGCATGACGACGATCCGACTGGCCTATCAGATGTGGCCCCAGTACAACCGGCGCATCCGAGAGGTAATCGCGGCCATGACCGACGAGCAGCTCGCCATCCGTCCTGCGCCCGACCTTCTCCCGATCTGGGCGTCGGTCGGGCACACCGTCGCCATGCGCGTGTATTGGCTGTGCGAGGTGGTCGGGGAGCCCGGGGTGGAAACGACGCCGTTCTGGGATGGATCCACGACGGTGGACTGGGCGGACGACCTCGATCACCGGCGCTCCGCCGCGGAGCTCACGTCGGCAATGGACTCCACCTTCGCCATCGTCGAGGGCTGCCTGGACCGGTGGACAGTCGACATGCTGACCGATGAGATCCAGCGCCCCTACGGCGACACGGTGCAGGTCCACACCCGCAGCTCCATCCTTCAGAGGCTGTTGACCCACGAGGCGTGGCACGCCGGCGAGCTGTCGCAGACCCTCGGCATCCACGGGCTTCCGCAGATCGACCTCTGGCGCGCGGACTGACGCAGTTCGTAGAAAGGACAATCCGATGGATAACGATCTGACCGAGATTTCCGAGCTCGGGAACCGCTGGGTTGAGGCCGAGCTTGCTCGAGATACCGCTGTCATGGATTCCTTGGCTCACAGAGATTTCTTGCTAGTCGGGCCGTTGGGCTTCATCTTGGACAAAGCCCAGTGGCTAGAGCGCTATAGCAGCGGCGTCTTCGTCACATCGGCGCTCGATTGGCGCGATACCACGGTGCGGGTCTTCGGCGATTGCGCGGTTGTGATCGGCGTCCATGATCAGGAGGCGGCCTACCGCGGCCAGGCCAACAACGGTCAGTTCCGATCCACTCACATTCTGATCCGTACCGACGGCAGGTGGCAGCTCGTCGGTATGCATCTCAGCCCGATTTCGACACCGCCGATGGCGCCGCAGCAGTGAAGGTGATCACGATGAGCGAATCGCTTCTGAAATGGGTGCAGTTCGTCAGTATCATGCTGTACCTCCTGGTCGCTGGCGTGATGTGGGGCACCTGGCTCTCCCTGGCGCGCACTATGACGAACTACGACGCTGCGACGTTCCTGACCGACGGCAAGCATATGATCGAGAATCTGGCGGTGATCATGGCCGTGCTGATGATCTCCGCCGTGGTGATCGGATCAATCGTTGTAGTGCTGCTGTTCCGAACCCGATCCATGATCGCCGCCTGGCTAGCAGTGATCGGCTTGCTACTCATGATCGCAGTTTTGGTGATCACGCTGGCTGTCGAGGTGCCGATCGACAACTTGATCGCGAACTGGACTGAGGACACTTTGCCTGGTAACTGGCAGGAGATCCGCGCGCGGTGGGCGGTGTTCCACACGCTGCGTACTTTCGCGTCCCTGGGCGCTGTGGCAGCAGCCGTTGGTGCCGGACTCACAACTCGTGTGGCCGACCAAAACAGCTCGCGACGAACAGTCGAGGTTGAAACCACCGCTGTGTGAGCCCGATGTCGGCCGGCAGCTAAGAATGCTTGAACCACAGCGTGTGGCGCGGCGTGATCAAGAAGCTGGCACCAACTTCCGCTGCATCGCGCCCACACTGCCACTTTGCGCGCATCGGCAGCCGGCCCGGCGCTGATCTCAGCATTGATGGCACCGCTTTGCTGGTCGCGGAGTTTCTCGAGCGGCTTGACCTGCGCGACGTTGCTAGCGACGGTTGCCGAGGAGTGCTTCAAGCTTCTCGAAGCTTTCACGCCAGCCGTTGTCGTGCAGGTCCAGTCGATCCTGGGTAGTGAACTCCCCCTGCAGTAGCTGCACTTCGGTCTGTTCGCCGCTGTCGTGAAGTGAGAGTGTGACGACCGTCTCGCGGTCGTCCGGGTCTGGCGGATCCCAGACGAATGTGTAGCAGAGGCGGAAGGGGGAATCGACCTCCCGGAATTCGCCGAGGAGGTGGAAGACGTCACCGCCTGGAGGCTGCATGGCGATCCGGAAATTTCTGCCAATTCCGGGCTCAAAGTCGACGCTTGGCACCTTGAAGCCTTTTGGACCCCACCATTTGGCGATCTCGTCCGGGTTAGTCATCGCCTGCCAGACGGCCGGCCGCGGCGCTGGTATGACCCGAGCCATACGCAGCCAGAGTCCATCGCTTGCGGTCATTCTCATCTCCATGGGCTGAAAGCATCGTAGTCATCGAGGCCGGCGAGAGAGTGTGGACTAGTGACATTCCTGAATCGGTTCAGGACTGTCGCCGGCCGCATTTTCTTTTGAGGCTGGGCAAGTCATTAGGAGTCCTATAGGGTTCTGCCATGCGGCCCAACGATCCCCTGCCACCCGATGAGCCGCTCGACAGACGGGTGACAACCGGGCTGGCCAAGATCGGGATCGCCCTCAAGCAGCAGGCATGGGCCGAGGCGGGCGGTCGCGGCCTGACCCCGACTCAGGGCCAGGTGCTCGCGCTACTGCGGGCCAATCCCGGCGGCCTGCGCCTCGGTGCGCTGGCAGATCAACTTGGCGTCACTTCCGCCACTACATCCGACAGCGTCGCCGCCCTGCACCGCAAGGGCCTCGTCGCCAAAGAACCGACTGCGGGCGACGGTCGGGGCGTGGTCGTTATCCTCACCCCGACTGGGAGTCGCGAGGCGGCGGCTGCGGCCGCATGGCCGGACTTTCTGCTAGAGGCCGTCGGTGAGCTTTCGACTCCCGAACAGGCCACTTTCCTGCGTGCACTGGTTGCAATGATCCGCACGCTTCAGGAGAAGGGCCGCATCCCGATCGCCCGCATGTGCGTGTCCTGCCGCTTCTTCCGGCCCTATCAGCACGACGATCCCGCCCGCCCGCATCACTGCGCGTTCGTTGATGCGCCCTTTGGCGATGCCGAACTGCGCCTGGATTGTCCCGACCACCAGACCGCGCCCGCTGAACAGGCCGCCCAAAATTGGCAGACCTTCCGAACCCCCGACCACAGCTGATCCGAGGAGGACCCCATGAGCCAGACCGACACAGGTCATACCAACATTGGTCGCACCGACATTCCCGGCTACACCTACGGAACCGACGCGGTACTACGCTCGCCGGTCAGCCTGGACGAGCTCAAACTCCTGCAGCAAACGCTGCTGCTCGGTGATGACGATCTGAGGGCCCTGCGACGCTCGGAAGATGTGTTAGCTCCCCACGTCGAGGCGATCCTCGACGTCTGGTATGGCTTTGTCGATGCCAACCCTCACCTGCTGGCCGCCTTCACTGGCCCCGATGGCCAGCCCAATCAGAACTATCTAGCCGCCGTACGACGCCGGTTCGGCCGCTGGATTCTCGACACCGCCGCGGCCCAGTTCGATCAGCGCTGGCTTGACTACCAGCATGAAATCGGCGTACGCCACACCCGTAGGGGTAAGAACCGGACCGACGACGTACAAGCGGCCGATCAGATCCCACTGCGTTACGTCCTCGCGCTGCTGATACCGATTACGGCCACGCTAAAGCCGTTCCTGGCCGAGGGCGGCGCAACGGCCGACGACGTCGAAGCAATGCATCAGGCCTGGGTGAAGGCCGTACTGCTCCAGGTGATCTTGTGGAGCCAGCCATACGTCCGCGAGGGCGAGTTCTAGTCCTTCGGTTCCTCTTCTGACGGGCCGCCGCTGTCCGCCGTGGCGGCCGGTCGCTCTTCTCGTGTGCCGGCGGTTTGGTCAGCCTCATCCTTCAGCGCTTCTCGTGCTGCCTCTCGGCCGCGGTCAATGGCGTCTTGGGAGTCTTGGAG
>JBKPEY010000212.1:0-7503 GCA_046744405.1 Actinomycetota bacterium | reverse complement strand
GGCAAGGGTGCGGTGCAGCAGCGGGGCTGGTGGCAATTGGGCGGGATCGGTTTGGAGGGTACGCCGGCGACCAATGAGCTAGCCGCCGAGGCCGACTTCGTGCTTACGGTGGGGTCTCGGTTGACCGACTTCCCAACAGCCTCCCAGTCGTTGTTCTCCAATCCCGACGTTCGATTCGCCAGCATCAATGTCGATCTACACGACGCCGGCCGACTCGGAGCGACGGCGATCGTGGCAGATGCGAAGCGGGCGTTAGCGGCGCTGACACAAGCCGTAAAGGATGGCGGCATCAGCAGCCCCGACGAATGGCAGAGTCGGGTAACCGCGCGCAATGATCAGTGGCTGGCCGAGCGGGCGGCCGCCCTGGATCCAGACACGGCGTTCGACAAGTCTGCTGTTTCTGCTGATTCCGACGTGGTGACGACTACCGACGCGGTCCTCACACAGGGCCAGATCATCGGGTTGCTGCAGGAGCACGCGCAGCCCGGGGACACGATCATCGCGGCAGCCGGTGGCCCGCCGGGTGATCTCCAGAAAGTGTGGGACGCGACTGACCGCCGGTACTGCCACCTGGAGTTCGGGTTTTCCTGCATGGGCTATGAGATCCCGGCCGGGCTTGGGGTTCGACTGGCTGTGCCAGACCGAAGCAAGCGGGTGCTCTCGTTCATCGGAGACGGCACGTTTCTGATGGCCCCGAGCGAGCTCGTCACCGCTCTTCAAGAGCGGCTAGCCGTCAGCGTCGTGATTTCAGAGAACCACGGCTACCAGGCGATTCACCGGTTGCAGATGTGGCGCAGCGGACAGGAGTTCGGCAACGAGTTTCGCTATCGCGACGACGCCCTCAGCCTCGGGAACGGACAACCGGGCGAGAAGCCAGCCCGGCTGGAGGGCGAATACCTGCAGGTCGATCTCGTCAAGATCGCGGGCGGCCTAGGAGCCCTCGCGATCCGCGCAACCACCGCTGCCGAGGTCCGCGATACGTTGGCGAAAACCCGCGATCATGACGGTCCGGTCGTCATCGTGGTCCCCGCCATCCCGCATGCGGAGCTGCCGGCAGCCGGCGTCTGGTGGGATGTTGCCCCGGCTGAGGTGTCCGACTCCGAGTCGGTTGCCCAGCAACGTGCCGAATACGAGGCCGGACTGGCCTCGCAGCGGTGGTTCGGATGACCGCGGCGCTGTCGAAGAGCGTGACGGGGGAGACCGCCGCGATAATCACATCTCCCTTGAATCGCGGCAGGTTACGCAGCAGCCTCGCTGCCGGCAAGCCCACTGTCGGCACCTTTGTTGGAGCGGCCTCCGCCGTCACCGCGGAAGTTTGTGCCGCGGTCGGCGCCGATTGGGTACTGCTTGACCTTGAGCACGGCGCTGGCGGCGAGGAGCAGGTCGGTCCGGTCGTGCTCGCGGCCGGCGCGTACGGAGTGCCGACCGTGGTCCGAGTCGAGTCCGCGGAAAGGATTCGGCTCGGCCGAGTGCTTGATCTCGGTGCGGCCGGTGTCATGCTTCCTCGGTTGGATACCGCGGCCGAGGTCGCGAAAGCGCTGCGACACCTGCGCTATCCGCCGGACGGGGATCGCGGTGTGGCCACCTACAACCGAGCCTGCCGCTTCGGCCTCGATCCAGCTGCCCTCGATCGCGCCAATCACGAGGTCCTCGCCGTCGTGCAAATCGAGTCGGCCCGAGCGGTGGAGCAGGTGGAGGAGATTGCAGCACTCGACGCAGTCGATGTCTTGTTCGTTGGACCGCGCGACCTGAGCCATGACCTAGGGGTGCCCGGCGACCTGCAGGCGGCTCCCTATCTGGAAGCCCTCGACCGGGTACGCAGCGCGGCCCAACAGTCCGGCAAAAGCTGTGGCCTGCTGGTTCCGAATGGAGCAGCCGCCGCCGAGAAGCGTGCAGAGGGCTGGACGTTCGTGGGTGTCGGCTCTGACTCCACCTTGTTGGCCACAGCCCTCACAGCAGAGCTCGACCGTGCCCGTACCGGAGATCGATCATGACCAGTACGAACGGCGAGACCCTGCCCGACATTGGCCACGACATTGGGGTCGGTCTGATCAGCGTCGGCTGGATGGGCAAACTGCATACCCGGGCGTACCAAGCCCTTCCGTCCGTCTACCCCGAGTTGGGTCTACGGCCGCGCTTGATGCACGCGGCCGATACCGCACCGGACCGGGCCGGATACGCGCGAGAGGTGCTGGGCTATACAAGGGCGAGCACCGACTATCGGGATGTTCTCGCCGACCCAGATGTCGACGTCGTTTCTATCTGCGCCCCTACCGGTCTACATCGGGAGATTGGCGTTGCAGCTGCGGAGGCCGGCAAACCGTTCTGGATCGAGAAGCCGGTGGGACGTGACGCCAAGGAGGCGGCGGAGGTGGCAGCAGCCGCCAACAGAACCGGCGTGGTCACCTCTGTCGGCTACAACTACCGCCACGCCCCGGCGGTGGAGCGCGTACGCCAACTCGTCGCAGATGGTGACCTGGGCCGGATCACCAATGTGCGCGCCGTCTTCTTCAACAGCTATGCCTCCGAACCGAAGGGCGCACTGTCATGGCGGTTCATCCGTGACCTCGCCGGCTCCGGGGCACTGGGTGACCTGATGAGCCACGTCATCGACCTCATGCAGTACCTACTGGGGCCGATCAGCGAGGTGAGTGCGCTGACGAGCACGGTCTACACCGAGCGGCCGATCCTGCCCATGGGCACTGGCACGCATTTCGCGATCATCGAGGACGGCGAGCTGGGAACGGTGGAAAATGACGATTACGCCGCGGCGCTGGTCCGTTTTGGACCCGACTCCAGGGCGGCAGGAGCGGTAGGGACCCTGGAGGCGTCACGGGTCATCGTCGGTCCTCAGTGTGGTCTGGGCTTCGAGATCTATGGCACGGACGGCTCAGCTACGTGGAACTTCGAGCAGATGAACGAATTGCGCGTTTGCCTGGGTCGTGGTGGTCCGCACGTCGGCTACACCACCGTGCTCAACAACTCCTACTTCGGCGACTATGCACACTTTCAGCCGGGTCCCGCCAACAGCATGGGCTACGACGATCTCAAGGTCATCGAGGCGAAAAAGTTCCTTGTGGCGCTCACTGGTGGCGAGCGCCGCAACTCCACGGTCGACGACGCCCATCATGTGGCCGAGGTCATTGCGGCCGCCGCGGCGTCCAGTGAGAGCGGCACCTGGCACCACGTCCCAGCCGTTCCAGATGCGACGTTCGGCGGCAACCCGGCGACCGCGGGCGCCCGGAGCCGGTGATGTCATGACCGTGGACCGTCCGCTCGTCGTTGCGCTCGGTGCCGTAGAACCGGCCCTGGTGACCGGGATCCTCGGCGAGGAGGTTGCCTTCGTTGCCGAGCCAAGCGAAACCGATATCGCGCACGCTGCTGGCGCCATCGTCCGTGCCGAGGCCATTGTGGATGCCGCGTTTCTGGCACGGGCCCCGCTGCTGCGTGTCCTCGCGCGCACTGGCGTCGGTGTTGACCATGTGGATCTGTCGGCCGCCACCGCGCGTGGCATCCCGGTCGTGATCACGCCCGGCAGTGGCACTAGGGCAGTAGCCGAGGGCGTGTTCGCGCTAGCGCTGTATCTGGTCAAACGCCTAGGGCTGTCCACTGATCTTGTACGGCACGGCCGGTGGGCGGATCGCAGTCAGCTTTTTATGGGTGACTTGGACGGCGCGACAATCGGAATCATCGGCTACGGACGGATTGGCCGGCGGGTCGGCGAGCTGGCCCGCGCATTCGGGATGCAGGTCTTGGCGTACGACCCATTCAGCCCGCCGCCACCAGAGATTGCGTCTCCAGACGTGTCCGAGGTCGCCTCGGCAAGCGACATCGTGACACTGCACGTTCCTCTGACCGAAGAAACCCATCACCTGGTCGAGAAGGCATTTCTCGATCGCCTACGACCTGGAGCGATCTTGATCAACTGCGGTCGCGGCGGGTTAGTTGATCTTGACGCGGCTCTCGCGGCGCTGGAGTCCGGTCAGCTCGGCGGTGTGGGACTGGATGTGTTCGAGAACGAGCCGCCAGAGCACCACGCCCTTTTCGATCACCATGACGTGGTACTGACACCGCACCTGATGGGAATGACGCGGCGCGCTGCGGCTGCCACCTTCGTCGACGCTGCACGTGGCGTCGCTGACGTGCTCGCGGGTCACCGGCCGGCGGCCGTGGCGAACCCCGAATGGGTGAACGCCCTGGAGGAGGTGCAGATCAGATGACCACCGAGCAGAACAGTCGAGGAGAAGGCAAGATCGCCGGCGCTCCAATCTCTTGGGGTGTGAGCGAAGTGCCGGGGTGGGGCTACCAGCTCGGTCCTGACCGGGTGCTCAAGGAGATGCATGACGTCGGGCTGCTGGCGACCGAGCTCGGACCTGAAGGTTTCTTGCCGAGCGAGCCGGCGGCAATGGCCAACGTCTTGTCCCAACATGGCCTGCAGGCTGTGGGCGGGTTTACGCCGTTGCTCTTGCACATGCCAGGACACGACCCTCTGCCTGAAGTGGACCGCATCCTCGACGCCTATGCCGCCTCTGGAGCACAGGTCCTCGTCTTGTCAGCGGTCACCGGCTCTGCGGGTTACGACGCGCGGCCGCAGCTCGAGAAGGCGGAGTGGAAGCGCCTGCTCTCTAACCTTGATCGGGTGGCCGCGCTGGCGGCCGACAGAGGCGTCCGGGCAGTGCTGCATCCGCACGTAGGCACCATGATCGAGACCGGTGAAGAAGTGCAGCAGGTGCTCCAAGGCTCGTCGATCTCTTTATGCCTGGACACCGGCCATCTGCTCATCGGTGGCACTGATCCGGCCGAGCTTGCCGGCCAAGCGCCTGAACGGATTGCGCATTTGCACCTGAAGGACGTCGACTCAACGATTGCGGCGAAAGTGCAATCCGGTCGGCTCACCTACAGCGAGGCAGTGAGACTTCGGATGTACCGGCCACTCGGTCAAGGGGACATCGACGTGGCCGCCATCGTCGGATGCGTACGGGCGCACGGCTATCACGACTGGTACACCCTTGAACAGGACACCATCCTCATCGAAGAACCTACAGATGAAGGGCCTGTTGCAGACGTACGTACCAGTGCCGAATACCTGCGGACGATATTTGATCAATTACCTGAACCGGCGTGATGATCATGACACCCGCTCCCCTTCGAGCACGTCGGCAAGCATGTGCGCGAAGACGGCAGTCGTTGTCGTGTGATTGCCGACGAAGTCCGGTGCTCGGCCCATGGAGTCGCGGCTTGCCCGTAAGTACTCATCACTTTCCGGCCGGGGCTTGATATGCACGAACATCGGTAACCCGTACCGCAGGCAAATGAAAGCGACGAGTAGCCGGGCGATGCGGCCGTTGCCATTGGCGAATGGATGAACTCGAAGAAGTTCGCCATGGGCAAGCGCCGCGAAGCTGATCACCTGGAGAATCTCATCGGCTGTACTTGGCGGTTTTCCGATCGGGAGCCGGCCATCAAGATCAGCGAATACGGCGTTCAGACCCGCAAGCACCGCTGCCATCTCTTCGCTGACCTTGCGTGCCCAGACGCCCATCTTCTCCAGCGTGCCGTCTCTGAGCGGCGCACCCAGGCCTACCTCGTAATTGATCAACTCCTTGACCGCTGGATCACCGCGGAAATGCCCGAGATAACCGGCGATAGGCACCTGGTATCCGGCATGCAGCTGAGCATGCCAATGGCACAAGTCCTCGCGAGTCAACAGACGCCGCTCTGCGGCGGTAGCACGCAGATCGGTGATCAGTCGCGCCGCGTTGGCTTGGATGAGGGAAAGATTTTTCGGGTCGTCCTCGTGCCATGAGGGAACCGTCATGCGGGCTCGGCGCGTGCCGATCTGTAAATCGCTGTCACGTCTCGACTGAGCGGAGGGCGAGCAACCGCCATGCTGTCCACTGCAGCCGTGGGCTGCGAAGGCCGAGCCTGAACTGGATCAAACAAACCCTCGCCGGCGATATAGCTTTCAAGCCCACGTTCCTGGATGCGTTCGTATTGCTCAGCTGTTAGCTCGGCCAGCCGGTCGGCGGCCACCCGTAGGTCCTCGCTCAGCATCGCACCGCGCGCGACGACCTCATGCTCGATAGCCTGCTCTATCAGCTCGTTTTGGCTAATGCCTAACCTGGAAGCAACCTCGGCGGTTAGGGCGCGGAGTCTCTCATTGCGCCAGCGAAGTGGAAAGACTGCTCGCGAAGGCATGCCTCCAGCATGATCCGATTCCCTGTGATGTCAAGGCTCGGGAATGACATCACTCCATATCGCCAGCTTCCATGGGTCAGCGCGGCAGTCCAGTCAGCGCGGCAGTCCAGCCAACAACTGGCGAGCCATCACGAGTCGCTGGATTTGGTTCGTGCCCTCGTAGATCTGGGTGATCTTGGCATCCCGCATCATCCGCTCAACCGGGAAATCCTTGGTATAGCCGTAACCGCCGAGCAATTGGACCGCATCAGTGGTGACCTCCATTGCCACATCGGAGGCAAAGCACTTCGCGGCAGCACCGAAGTACGCCAGATCAGCATCCCCGCGCTCGGACTTGGCGGCTGCTGCATAACTGAGCTGGCGCGCAGCCTCCAGCTTCATGCCCATGTCAGCGAGCATGAATTGCAGACCCTGGAATTCCGCAAGTGCCTTCCCGAACTGCTTGCGCTCCTTGACGTAGCCGAGCGCATAATCCAGTGCACCTTGAGCAATACCGACTGCCTGCGCCGCGATTGTGATGCGCGTGTGATCAAGGGTGCGCATCGCAGTTTCGAAGCCGGTTCCCTCAGTTCCGATCATCCGCGATTCCGGGATGCGTACGCGATCCAGATAAACCTCGCACGTTGGTGATCCCTTGATGCCTAATTTCTTCTCCGGAGCACCGAAGGACACCCCGGCGTCGGACTTCTCAACCACAAAGGCGCTGATCCCCTTCGAGCGTGCGTCCGGATCAGTCACCACGAACACCGTATAGAAATCTGACACGCCTGCGTTGGTGATCCACCGCTTAACGCCATGGAGGACGAAGTGGTCGCCGTCGCGTACGGCACGGGTCTTCATGCGTACCGCATCTGAGCCAGCGTCCGGTTCGGACAAGCAATAGGACGCCATCGCCTCACCGCGAGCGATGGGCGGCAGATAGGTCTGCTTGATCTCCTCCGATCCCGCAAATAGCCACGGCAAGGTCGCAAGCTTGTTGACAGCCGGAATCAAGGACGTTGCGGCACAGACGCGGGCAATTTCCTCGATGACGATCACCGTCGCTAGCGCCTCGGCACCGACGCCGGAGTATTCCTCGGGAATGTGTGGTGCATGGAAGTCCGCCGACACGAGTGCTTCGAAGGATGCTTTGGGAAACTGCGCCAACTCATCGGCTTCGGCGGCGTTGGGAGCGACCTTCTCCTCACACAGTTCGCGGACCGCAGCTCGGAATGCGTCATGCTCCTCACTGGGCCGGTACATGTCCGCGAAATCCGCCACGTCATTGATTGTGCCTGCTCGCTGACGCTCGCAGGAGCCGAGCCT
>JBKPEY010000519.1:0-2295 GCA_046744405.1 Actinomycetota bacterium | reverse complement strand
CCGTCGCGAGATGCGTACGCTTGGCTCTGGCCGATCGAAGGGTCGGTCACGTGGGACGAAGCAATCTTTATTCGAAACCGGCGGCTCGCAAACGAGCTCATGGGAGGATTGGCCGGGCCCACATTCCCCGGTTGGTCTGTCGGCAGGGCCCGCCTGACTTTGAATCAGGATTAGCGACGTAGGTTCGACTCCTACCCGGGGAGCGGAGCGTCCCTCAGCTAGTAAGGAGCCAGCTGTTGTCCGTTCACTCCGACCAAGCTTCCAGCCCGGTCGCGGCTGTCGTCATCTTGGCGGCGGGGGAGGGGAAGCGGATGAAGTCTTCGCGATCCAAGCTGCTGCACGAGGTCGCTGGTTACTCCATGCTCAGCTACGCGGTCACGGCCGCGACTGCCGTGCAGCCGGACCATGTCGTGGTCGTCGTCGGTCATCTTCGTGATCAGGTGAAAGAACATCTCGCGGAGATCGCGCCACATGTGTTGATAGCGGTGCAAGAGGAGCAGCTTGGTACCGGCCATGCGGTTCAAGTCGCGCTCGGACAGCTGGCAGATCTCGATGGTGACGTCATCGTCACCTATGGCGACGTTCCGATGCTCACCGGCGAGACTCTTGGCGCGCTACTCTCCGAGCACCGGACCCGACAGGCGATGGTCACCGTACTTACCGCCGAGGTTCCGGATCCGACCGGGTACGGGCGAATCTTGCGGGACTCCGAGGGCATGGTGCGCGGCATCGTCGAGCATCGAGACGCCGATGAGATGCAGCGTCAGATCACCGAAATCAATTCGGGAATCTATGTCTTCGACGCCGCAGCTTTGAAGGCTGCGCTGACTGAACTCACACCGACGAACGATCAAGGTGAGCTGTATCTCAGCGACGTACCCGCCGTGGTGCGCCAAGCCGGGCAACCGGTGGCCGCGTTGCTTATCGAGGATGCGTGGCAGACCGAAGGTGTTAATGATCGGATCCAGCTTTCCCGGATGAACGCTGAGGTCAATCGACGCATTCTGCACCGTTGGATGCGCGAAGGTGTGACTGTTGTGGATCCAGCAACGACCTGGGTGCATGCCTCAGTTGATCTTGCCCGGGATGTGATCTTGCTGCCCGGAACATCGCTGGAGGGGGCCACCTCGGTGGCGGCCGGAGCCCGAATCGGTCCAGACACCACACTGATCGACGTGGAAGTTGGAGAAAACGCCGTGGTCACCCGAACGCAGGCTTCGCTGAGCGTGATCGGCCCAGGCGCCAATGTAGGTCCGTTTGCCTATCTTCGGCCAGGTACGACACTCGGCGCCGGCGGGAAGATCGGCACCTTCGTCGAGGCGAAGAACGCCCGCATCGGAGCCGGCGCCAAGGCACCGCACCTCAGCTATTTGGGTGACGCGGTGATCGGCGAAGGCGCCAACATCGGTGCCGGCGTGATCTTCGCTAACTATGACGGCGTACGCAAATCCACGACGACGGTTGGGGCGTACTCCTTCGTTGGCAGCAACTCCGTACTTGCCGCGCCAGTCGAAGTAGCCGATGGCGCCTACATCGCAGCTGGCTCGACGATCACCGGCAATGTCGGGCCTGGTGATCTTGGGGTAAGTCGGGGCCGACAGCGCAACGTGTCCGGTTGGGTAGCGCGTAAGCGGGCCGGGACCAAAACCGCGCGAGCCGCTGAGGCGGCGCTCGAGCAGAAGGAGCCGTCGTGAGCGGTCTCAAGCGGCCGAACGAAAAACACCTCATGCTTTTCTCCGGGCGGGCACACCCGGATTTGGCCAACGAGGTGGCCGAGCTGATGAACGTCGAACTCGTCCCGACGCGCGCGATCACTTACGCCAATTCCGAGATCTATGTTCGCTTCGACGAGTCGGTACGCGGTTGCGACGCCTTCGTCATCCAGAGCCATGCGGCGCCAGTCAATGAGTGGACGATGGAGCAGTTGATCATGGTAGATGCGCTGAAGCGGGCGTCTGCCAAGCGGATCACTGTTGTCGTCCCGTTCTATCCCTATGCCAGGCAAGACAAGAAGCACCGTGGCCGGGAGCCGATCTCTGCTCGTCTGATCGCGGATCTGTTCCACACAGCCGGTGCCCACCGGATCATGTCGGTGGATTTGCACGCAGCGCAGATTCAGGGCTTCTTCGATGGGCCGGTTGATCATCTGTGGGCGCTTCCGGTGCTTTCGGACTACCTGGTGACCAAGTACGACACCTCCGAGATGACAGTTGTCTCGCCGGACGCCGGCCGGGTGCGAGTAGCCGATATGTGGACCGACCGGTTGAATTGCTCGCTGGCGATCATCCATAAGCG
>JBKPEY010000626.1:0-2709 GCA_046744405.1 Actinomycetota bacterium | reverse complement strand
ACTCGCTCCGCTGTGCGCGGTGGAGCCGGTAACTCGTCGGTCGCTTCAGGCGCCGGCAGCGGTTTCGGCGCTAGTTGGGGCGACAGGTTCAGGTTGGTCAGTTGATCACGAAATTGAGCGGCCGTTGGTCGGTTCTCTGGATCCTCGGCCATGGCATTCAGCAGCACGTCCATGAACGCCTTGTCGACTCCGGGAATGCGCTTGATCGGAGCTTTCTGCCGCTTGATCATCTCCGGAACGCTGGGCAGGTCCATGGTTTCCGACCAACGCGGCGCATGACCGCTGAGCACCGCGTACAACGTGGCCGCCAAGGAATAGACGTCGGCGTACTCGGTCACCGGCTTCTTGGCGAAAACCTCAGGCGGTGCGTACGCCGGTGTGATCGCTTCCACGGTCTCGCTCAGTGGCATTTCCGGGTCGATGAGAGTGGCAAGGCCAAAGTCCGCCAGTCCGGCATTGTTGTAGGCGTCGATCAAGATATTCGCCGGCTTGACGTCACGATGCAGTACGCCCAGCAAATGCGCAGCAGCCAACGCGTCCGCGATCCGTACGCCGACCTCACGCACCCGACGCTGGCTTGGCCGCGGATCCTTGGTCATCCAGCGCGTCAGGGAACCGCCCGGGCAGAGTTCCATGACAAGGAAGGGGCGGTCGTCGCTGAGCAGCCCGGCGTCGTGCACCGTGACTATGCCGGGGTGACCCGACATCCTGCCTGCCGCGCCCGCCTCGCGCAGGAAGCGTCGCTGTTCGGCCTCTGTGTCCAGTTTGCGCTCGTCGACCTTGACCGCAACCAGCCGATTTAGCGACTCTTGGCGAGCTTCCCAGACGATCGCAAAGCCGCCGCGCGCGATTGCACGCCAATCAGCCATCCCAGGAATTTCCGGTGGAATGGGGGCAGCCACGCGAACCAAGATAGTTGCGACTCGAGCGCCTGCATGCTAAGGCCACGGGAGTTGGGCGATAACGTCGGAGCGTGAGTCGCAGCGTCTACGTCGCATCGCCCGAGGGCCTCACCGGTAAATCAGCCGTAGCGGTCGGATTACTGGACGCGCTGACCCGGCAGGTTGGATCGGTTGGGGTGTTTCGGCCACTGACCACAACAGGCACCGGAAGCGAGGACGTCGACCTTACTGTTGATCTTCTAGTGAACCAGCCAGGCATCGCACAGTCCTATGACGAGGCGATCGGGGTTACCTACGACGCGGCCCGGCAAGATGCCGACGAGGCCTTGCATGTGATCGTCGAACGCTTCGGCCAGCTGACTGATCGATTTGATGTGATCTTGGTCGTCGGTTCGGACTACACAGACGTGACGAGCGGCACCGAGTTGTCCTTCAATGCCAAGATCGCAGCCAATCTCGGTTCCCCAGTGGTTCTGGTGGTGCACGGCCGACAGCGGACTCCAGAACAGATTTCCGCCGCTGCTGCCAGCGGAATCGCAGAGCTGCGCGCTAACCACGCACATACCGTGGCAGTGATCGCGAATCGGGTTGATCATGATGCAGTCGAGGCGATCTGTAACGAACTTGCCGAGCTTGGCGATGTCGTGACGGCTGCCATTCCAGAAAGCCCGCTGCTGTCGGCCCCGACCTTCCGCGCGCTGGTAGAGGCTGCCGATGGTGAGCTCGCTTTAGGCAGCGAGGCCTGGATGAATCGTGAGGCTCTTGGCGTCATCGTTGCGGCGATGAGTCTGCCTCACGTTCTTGATCGACTTCTGCCGGACGTCGCGGTAATCGCGCCCAGCGACCGTACCGATCTACTCCCGGGCTTGATGCTGGCTCATCAGTCGGGCACATTCCCCACACTGTCGGGAATCTTGCTCACCGGTGGATATGAGATTCCCGAGAGCATTCGGCGGCTGTCCGAAGGTGTGCAGCAGGACCTGCCCATTGCGATGACCGATCTGGGCACTTTTACCACGGCCGAGCGGCTGATGCGGGTCCGTGGACCGATCACCAGGGCGTCCAGTCGCAAGATCGAGAATGCCCGCAGGGTGTTTGCTGAGCAGGTTGATCAGACAGCTTTGCTGGCGGCGATCAATGTCTCGGCGTCCGATGTGCGGACGCCGTTGATGTTTGAGTACCAGCTCATGGAGCGGGCGCGCGCGAACCGACAGCGGATCGTCTTGCCGGAAAGTGAAGATGATCGGATTCTGGTGGCCGCAGGGATCCTTCTGCGGCGTGGGGTCGCAAACTTGATCTTGCTCGGCGACGAAACCAAGGTCAGAGCTCGGGCATCGGTGCTCGGTCTTGATCTTGACGATGCCTCCATCGTGTCGCCGCTAGATCCTGCGCTGGTCGAGAAGTTTGCGGGCGCGTACGCCGCCGCCCGAGCCCACAAGGGAATGACTCTGGAGCGTGCCCGGGAAGTCGTGACCGATATTTCCTACTGCGGCACCATGATGGTCCATCTTGGGATGGCCGATGGCATGGTCTCCGGCGCGGTGAATACCACGGCGCACACCATCCGGCCGGCGTTGGAGTTCATCAAAACAAAGCCCGGCGTGAGCACCGTTTCCAGCGTGTTCTTGATGTGCCTGGCCGACCGAGTGCTCGCCTACGGCGACTGTGCGGTGATTCCCGAGCCGACCGTCGAACAGCTGGCCGACATTGCGGTCTCGTCGGCGGAGACGGCGCGGCAGTTTGGCATCGAGCCGCGGGTGGCGATGTTGTCCTACTCGACCGGCACGTCAGGTTCAGGTGCCGATGT
>JBKPEY010000567.1:0-1849 GCA_046744405.1 Actinomycetota bacterium | reverse complement strand
TGAGAGCTCAGCCGCCGCTCTCAGCGTGGGCCCTGCGGGCGGCATCGAATGGCGCTCGGTCGAAGATGAACAGGCTGTGAATGATCTTGCCGTCCTTTACGGTCACACATTCGGCCCCTGGCGCGCTTCTCACCGGCACGGTCTCGGTGTCGTAGACAACCACCGCTTTCGCGTCGTCACCATAGGCGGCAACAAGTTCCGAACCAGTCAGGATCTGCACGAACGGGCCCATAAAGTCCCGGTAGGCCGTCGCGCCTTCCAGTCGACCGGCAGGGGCGTCGCAGACGATGTCCTCGGCGATGTAGCTCATCGCCTTGTCCAGGTCGTGGCTGGTCCATGCCTGGTGGTAGGCAAGCGCGACATCGAGCGCGGGACTGGTGGATTCGGTCATGAGCTCTCCCTTGTGTTTTATGAAATCGGTGTTTATGGAATGTGCGACGGTTTTGCCTTCTGCCTATGTAGACACCGTTGCGACCGCAAACGGAACGCCGATGGCATGCTGAGGAGCGTGGGGCAGGCTGCGCTCGAGCAGGCAGGCTTAGTAGAGCGCGCTCGTAACGGCGATGAGCAGGCGTTCCGAGAACTGATTATTGACCCGTACCGGCGTGAGCTGTTGGCTCACTGTTACCGGATGCTCGGCTCGCTGACGGAGGCCGAGGACATGCTGCAAGAAACGCTGCTGTCGGCGTGGCGCGGGATGCCGCGGTTCGAAGGGCGTTCGTCACTACGGTCTTGGTTGTACCGGATTGCCACGAATACCTGCCTCAACGCGATCCGGTCGACGGCACGGCGCCCGCCAGCCGAGCCGACGCCTCCGTTCCAACCACCAGAACCCACCCAACGTAGCGAGATCACCTGGCTCGAGCCCTATCCGGGCGACCTGCTCGATGCAATCCCCGACAGTGCGCCGGGCCCCGAAGCACGCTACAACCAGACCGAGGCCATCCAACTGGCGTTCGTTGCTGGCCTACAGCGCATGCCGCCTCGTCAGGCGGCAACCGTGCTGCTACGTGACGTCCTCGGCTTCGGCACCGACGAGGTCGCGGCGATGCTCGAGACCAGCCAGACGGCCGTCAAGGGCACGCTGCAACGCGGACGCGCGGTGTTAAAGGGTTTTGAGTTGAACGGTGTTGGGCCGGAAGTTTTTGGAAGCGACGAGGAGCGCTCGCCGGGCCCGAGCTCGGCTGCGGAAAATGATCTTGCTCGGCGCTTCGCGGACGCGTACGTTGCTGCGGACATCGACCGCATCCTGGCGTTGCTCACCGATGACGCTTGGTTGTCCATGCCTCCGGCACCGCATCAGTACCACGGGGTGAATGCGATCCGATCCTTCCTGCAGGCCAGCTTCAATTTCCGTGGAGGTCGAAGGGTCTACCTGCTCCCCAGTCGGGCCAATAATCAGCCGGCGTTCGCCAGCTATCTCGGTGATCCTGAGGAGCCCCTCGCGCGGCCATCGGGATTCTTCGTGCTGACGCTCCACGGCGAGCGGATCGCAGCGATCACCCGGTTTCACCGCGACGATCTCTATCCGCGGCTTGGCTTCCCGTCCTCGCTGCCCACGTCGGCAGAAGTGTTTGACACTCCCCGGCCGCATCCGGACCGCATGAGGAGGACGTAAAGAAGGGGACTTGACAAAACCCCAGTCCTCGGAGGTCGAAGATGACAATCGTCCGGCACGACGCGGCGGCGCCAGCGGTCGACGTACGAGCGGGTGGTCAGCCGGTCTTCACCGATCTGAAGAATCCCAAGGAGAAGTCTGCAGAGGTCGAACCGGGCACTGTGAAGGCCGACGTGGTATTGGCCGGCGGCGACTCAGTGGTTATCGGTCCTGCCTCGTTGAAGCTAGCTG
>JBKPEY010000018.1:0-3916 GCA_046744405.1 Actinomycetota bacterium | reverse complement strand
ACGCTTGCCACGGCGTGGAACCGCGAGATCGTCGCCATGCTGCCCTTGTCGAAGTATTTGAAGGGCTCTGCTGGCGGCTCACCGTTGAGCCGCCGAACGATCTGACGGGCCGCGTACTTGCCACCCTGCATGGCGACCTGCGCAACACCAGGCAGATTGTTGAGGTTCATCATGTCGCCGATTACAAAGATCTCTGGATGCCCGGGCAGGGTGAGATCCTCATTCACCTTCACCCGACCGGCTCGATCGATCTCCCCACCGCTCTGCTCGGCGAGCTGCTTGCCGAGCGGTGATGCACTCACCCCGGCAGCCCAGACCTTGCAGCGTGAGCGAATCCGGCGCTCATTGCCGTCGGCATCGATGATGTCGACGCCGGTGTTGTCGACGCCGACCACCTTTGCGTTGAGCTCAACATCCACACCGATGCTGTCCAACTGTTTGCGGGCAGCGTTGGAAAGTTTGTCCCCAAAATTCCCGAGAACTGCAGGGGCGGCGTCCAGGAGAATGACCTTCGCTTTTGTGGTATCGATCCGGCGAAAGTCTCGGCGCAGCGTACGGTTCGCCAGTTCGCGGATCTGACCAGCCATTTCGACTCCGGTTGGGCCCGCACCAACCACAACGAAAGTCAGCCATTCCTCGCGCTCTTGGGAATCGTCGCAGAGCTCAGCAAGTTCAAAGGAGCCAAAGATCCGACCGCGGAGTTCCAACGCATCGTCGATGCTCTTCATCCCCGGAGCCCATTCGGAGAATTGATCATTTCCGAAATAGGATTGGCCGGCGCCCGCGGCCACGATCAGGCTGTCGTACGGGGTAACGGTGGTACCCAAGGGACTGACCGAGGTGACGGTTCTGCCGTTGATGTCGATGTCGGTGACTCGGCCGAGCAACACGGTCACGTTCTTTTGCTTCTTGAGCACCTCTCGAGTTGCCGGCGCAACCTCACCCTCGGAGAGCACACCTGTTGCGACTTGGTAGAGCAATGGCTGGAACAAGTGATGTGATGTGCCGCTGACCATCACGACATCTACCGGAGCCTTGGCCAGCGCCTCGGTGGCCCAGAGACCGCCGAAACCTGAACCGATGACCACGACCTGATGCCTGCCCGATCCTCGATCAACAGATGAGGGGGTGGCAGGAGTTGGTGCGGGGCTTTCTACCGTCATGACTCACTCCTCGCTGTCGCCGTGCGGCCTGCCTAGGACCGCTGCTCAACAGAGGCGGGATACCCGCCAACCGGTCTCATCATCCGTCTTTGATCAGCAATCGTCGCAGTGACAGCGCGAATTGGCCACCTTATCGATGGCTTGGATCACCTGGCGTCGCACTCCACCTCTGTGACGCCGAAACCTAGGTTTACCTAAGTATCCGACGGTCTGCCCGGGTTGCAACCTATGCAGACCGTACGCAACCAAAGTAAACGTAGGTTGCCAACAGCGCGCCAGCAGAGTCCGGCCGGCCGTTATGGCTGTCGCATGGGCGCTTTCGCGGCTGATGCGGTGGCCCCCAGCGCTCGAGACTTGGCAGCCTGACGTTCGGCCTCGGGTACCACCGTCGTCGACAAGACCATCATTGAATGTGACTCAACCCGATGAGTCGATCTCGCCCGCCAGGGCCGAACATCGGGCGGATCAACCTGCCCGGTGGCGGTATCGAGCCGGACCAGCCAGTTCTGACCGAACTCGGCTGCGGGCATGGTGAACCGGATGGGTTCCGTGTGGGCGTTGAAGAGTAACAGGAAATGATCATCGATGATCGGCCGGCCCACGACATCGAGTTCGGGGATGGCGTCACCGTTGAGAAACACCATCACGCTGCGGGCGAAGCCGGAGTTCCAATCCACCTCGTCCATCTCTGCTGCATCAGGCTTGAACCACAAAATGTCGCCGAGCTCGCTCTTACCACCGTGCTTCGCATCACCGGCGAAGAACCGGCGACGCCGCAATATTGGATGAGCCTTGCGCAGGCTAATGGCCGCTGAGGTGAACGCCAGCAAGTCCTTCTGGTCGGCGTCGAGATCCCAGTCCACCCAGGAGATGTCATTGTCCTGGGCGTACACATTGTTGTTGCCCTGCTGAGTACGCCCCAGCTCATCCCCGTGGGCCAGCATCGGAACGCCCTGGCTCACCATCATCGTGGTAATGAAGTTCCGTTGCTGTCGCAACCGCAGAGCGTTGATCGCGGGATCGTCTGTCTCGCCCTCTACTCCGCAGTTCCATGATCGATTGTGACTTTCGCCGTCATTACCGTTCTCACCGTTCGCCTCATTGTGCTTGTAGTTGTAGGAGACAAGATCACGCAGCGTGAAGCCGTCGTGGGCGACCACAAAGTTGATCGAGGCGGTGGGCCGTCGGTCCGAATGCTCATAGAGGTCGCTAGATCCGCTGATCCGGGAGGCGAACTCGGCAAGCGACGCCGGCTCTCCACGCCAGAAGTCGCGTACGGTGTCTCGGTACTTACCGTTCCATTCGCTCCACAACGGCGGAAAGTTGCCGACCTGATAGCCGCCGTCACCCAGGTCCCATGGTTCGGCAATCAGCTTGACCTGTGAGATCACCGGATCCTGCTGGATGATGTCGAAGAACGCCGACAACTTGTCTACCTCATGAAACTGCCTGGCGAGCGTCGCAGCAAGATCAAATCGGAACCCATCGACATGCATCTCCAGGACCCAATAGCGCAACGAGTCCATGATCAACTGCAGCACATGCGGGTTGCGCATCCACAGGCTATTGCCGGTGCCGGTGGTGTCGTAATAATGCTGCTTGGCCTCATCGACGAGCCGGTAGTAGGCCGTGTTGTCGATGCCCCGGAATGCGATCGTCGGGCCCAGCTCGTTGCCTTCTGCGGTGTGGTTGTAGACCACATCCAAGATCACTTCAATATCAGCTTCGTGTAATGCTTTGATCATCGCCTTGAACTCGGTGGTCTGCTGACCAAGATCGAGACCGCTGACATAACCGTTGTGAGGGGCGAGGAAGCCGATGGTGTTGTAACCCCAGTAGTTGGACAAGCCACGATCGACGAGATGGCTGTCGTTGACGAACTGATGCACCGGCAACAGCTCGATCGCGGTAACTCCAAGCGAGGTGAGATGGTCGATGATCACTGGATGGCCGATCGCGGCGTAGCTCCCCCGGACGTCGTCTGGGATGCCGGGATGGGTCATCGTCAGACCCTTCACGTGCATCTCATAGATGACGCTTTCGTGGTACTGATGTTGCGGTGGTCGATCGTGGCCCCAGTCAAAGTACGGCGTAGTGACGACCGACACCATGGTGTGGCCCAAGGAGTCAAGATCGTTGAACTCGGGCGGATCGGTGAATCGATACGAGAACAGCGACTCATGGCCGTCGATCTGACCGCTGATGGCTTTCGCGTACGGATCAAGCAAGAACTTGGACGGATTGCATCTATGGCCTCGAGCAGGATCGTACGGACCGTAGACGCGGTACCCGTAGCGCTGACCCGGCTGAATACGCGGAAGATAGGCGTGCCAGACGTTGCCGTCAACCTCAATCAGCTCGATGCGGGTTTCTTCACGCTGCTCGCTGATGAGGCAGAGCTCCACTTTGGATGCAACTTCTGAAAACAGTGCGAAGTTCACTCCGGTGCCGTCAAACGTGGCACCCAGCGGGTATGGCCGTCCCGGCCACATCTCTGCGCCCGGCTTCTGCACACCCTTCGCTACTTCCGGCACGACAGTCTCCTGATCGGTACACCTCAACCCTGAGGTACTAACGCTACTAGCAGCAAAATGAGAGCTGTGCGACGCGAGGCCTCGGTGCTCCATCTCGATCTTGACGCCTTCTTCGCATCAGTCGAGCAGCGAGACAAGCCGTCGCTACGCGGCAAGCCCGTCGTCGTCGGCGGTCTAGGCCAGCGTGGCGTGGTTGCTACGGCCTCTTACGAGGCACGG
>JBKPEY010000332.1:0-1855 GCA_046744405.1 Actinomycetota bacterium | reverse complement strand
CGTGGTACGCGAACTTGGCGCACGGGTCGCTGGCTAGTTGAGTCCCATCGACTTCCAGCTAACCGGCCGCCGTCCGTCGGCGATGTCAGTTTGGGTGTGTCCGAACATGGCAGACTATTCCTTCGTGGTCGCGTCGGTGCGCCCGCCGGATGCGTCGGACCGGAAGACGACTTAGGTGAAAGTACGAGAGATCAAAAACCGTGGGCATCACGAAGAAGGCAATGCCGCTGTGACGGCAGCCAGCGATGCCCAAGAGGGCCGACCCCGCGTCGGTCGAGCCCGGCATGCGGAGTTTGAGCCCGTCTACCACCGCTATGGACCGCACCGGGCGGGCTTGCCTCCGCTTATTCCCTATTTCCGGGAGCTGTGGCGTCGGCGCGCCTTTGCGGCGGAGATGAGCCGTGCATCCATGCGCAGCGCTAACACCTCGACCTTCTTCGGCCAGGCGTGGCTGATCATCAACCCCCTGCTGCTCGCCGCTGTGTACTACGTCTTGGTGACGATCATCCGCCGTGAGAACGACCCGGCGTTCTTCGCGCATCTCACTTTGGGGATCTTCGCATTCCAACTGGTAGGGCACTCGATTACCAGCGGGGCGACGTCGGTGACGAGCTCCGGCAAGCTGCTGCTGAATACGCCGTTTCCTCGGCTGCTGATTCCGTTGTCGGCGGTGCGTACGGCGTTCTTCCGCTTCCTGCCCACCGTGCCGGTCTACTTCGTCTTCCACGCCATCTTCCTCACCCACGTGTGGTCGGCGAAGATGTTCCTCTCGCTGTACTTTCTTGCTTGCATGATCGTCTTTGCGATGGGCCTGGCCGCATTTTTTGCAGCAATCCAGGTCTACTTCCGTGACACATCGAGCTTCCTGCCGTTCTTCGTGCGGATCTGGATGTACTTGTCGCCGATTCTGTGGGCACCAGAGCACATCATGGGTCGTTTCTCCGGACCGATCATCACGCTGATCCAGCTCAATCCGATGTATTCCATGGTCGGCGGCTACACCGAGCTGTTGCAGAACGACGCGTTCCCGACGCCCTACATGTGGATATCCGCTGCCGTTTGGGCGCTCGTGGCGGCGGTGATCGGCTTCCTGTTCTTCATCTCGAGGGAGCGTGAGTTTGCTGTCCGTCTCGTCTAACGGCGAAACTCCGCTGGCAGTCAAGGTCGATGACCTTTCGATCACCTATCGGACGACGTTCGAACGCAAGCCGACGCTGAAGCAGGCCCTAGTCCGCTTCGGGCGCGGACAGCGTGCCGTTCGGGAAGTGGAGGCGATCAAGAACATCTCCTTCGAGGTGCGTACGGGTACGGCAATGGGCATCATCGGCTCCAACGGCGCTGGCAAGTCCACGCTCATGCGCGCAATGGCCGGCATCCTGCCGCCGACCAGCGGTTCCATCGAGGTGTGGGGTCGAGCCAGCACGCTGCTGGCGCTCGGCGTCGGCTTCAACAAGAACCTGTCCGGACGGGAGAACATCATTCTTGGCGGCCTGGCCGCCGGCCTGTCTCGCCGCGAAGTGGAAGAGCGCGCTGAGGAGGTCGCCGAGTGGACCGAGCTTGGTGACTTCATCGACATGCCGATGCGGACCTACTCCTCCGGCATGTCCGCTCGAGTTGAGTTCTCCGTTGCCGTTCACATGAAGCCCGACATCTTGATGATCGACGAAGCCTTGTCCACCGGCGATGCACATTTCCGGGAAAAGGCCAACGCCAAGATGGCCGAGCTGCGCGACAGCGCGCGCGCCATGTTCTTGGTCAGCCATGGGCTCGGCAGCATCAAGGAGATGTGCAACGAGGCGATGTGGCTCGACAAGGGCAAACTCATGATGCGTGGCGAACCGGGCAAGGTCGTCAA
>JBKPEY010000213.1:0-4651 GCA_046744405.1 Actinomycetota bacterium | reverse complement strand
CCTATCACCGATACCCGGACGGCGCTGATCTTGCTGATCTTGAACTGACGACGCTGGTGGATCTGCCGCTCAAACTGTTTCGATTGACAGATGCGGCCGAGCGGGGGATTCCAGCGACGGTTTTCGATGACCGTGATCTTGAGGGTACGGCCGTGCTGCTGCACACCGGCTGGGATCGGCACTTTGGTACACCGGCGTACGCGACTGGCGCCCCGTACCTGACCGGTGAAGGTGCGGCGTACCTGATCGAGGCCGGCGCTGTCATGGTCGGCATCGACTCGATCAACATCGATGACGCGGAGACCAGCATGGAGCGTCCGGCACATTCGCAGCTACTCGCGGCCGGCGTACACGTCGTCGAACATCTGACCAACTTGGCGGCTGTGCCGCCGAGCGGTGCGCGTTTTACCGCGGTGCCGCCGAAGGTTCGTCAGTTCGGGACCTTTCCGGTCCGCGCCTTTGCCCGACTGCCCTGAGCGGATCGCCGAATCCCGCGTCAATCGGTGGCTCCCAAATAGCGAATCCGATCCACTTTGCGAGGAACGCCGTTCTCGACGCTCTCCCAGCCACTGTCACGCAACACCTGGTAAGCCCGAAAAGCACACGGCACTCCCTTGGCCGTGATCAGCTCCGGTGAATCCATCAGCTGAAAGTGCAGATGCGGCGACGTTGAATTGCCGGTGTGGCCGACCCGACCGAGCACATCGCCGCGCCGTACCGTCTGGCCCGCCTCGACCGCGACCGAACCGGGCACCAAGTGCGCGAAGCCCGCAAAGATCTCGCCACTGTGCATGATCACGTGATTGCCAAGTATCGACGGCAGTCGGTCAGGACTGAATGTGAAGGCGTTCTTCAGCACCAGGGCCAACTCCCGCACCGGATGGATCCAGCCTCGTTCTTTGAGACCGTCGGAGGCGCGCACGATCTCGCCGTCGAAGGGTGTGTGAATATCAGCTCCCCAGGCGTAGCAGTCCCGGGTCCGTATCCCGACGATGAGCCTGCGGAGAATCCCGGCGGGGTGGTCGCGGAGGCTGCGTCGGGAGTCAACCTGGAGCAGGTCATAGGCGAATCGTTGGCCGAGGATGTCGGTGCCGTGGCTCGGGATGCGATCGCCGGGCGTGTTGACGGCTACCCACCGTTCGCCGCGAAGTGGAAACTCGACGACCACTGCTCCCTCGAGCTCGTTCGTCATGGATTGATGCTAGAAGCTGCGAAAGGGAGCTTCGGTGCGGAGAAGCAAGCGGCCGTCGATCGGCCGTCATCAAGCCGGTAGCCTCTCTGGGTGACCCTCACGGGACTCGTTGATCTTTTCTGTACCGAGCCCGCCGTCGCCGAGACCATCGCTGACGCGCGTGCCCGGCGACTGCCCGTGCTCGACGTCACCGCACCGGCCCCCATGCGACCGCTGATCGCCGCCGCACTGAGTGCCCAAGTCGAGCTTGGTGGCGCCGGTCGGCCGGTGCTTTTGGTGACCTCGACCTTCCGCGAGGCTGAGGACCTTGCTGCCGCGCTTCAGTCTGTGGTCGGCGAGGAAGCAGTGGCCTATTACCCCGCGTGGGAGACATTGCCGCATGAGCGGCTGAGCCCTCGCTCCGATACCGTCGGCCGCCGGCTCGAGCTGTTGCGCCGATTGGTCGGTAACAGTCACGTTCCGGCACCAAAGATCGTGGTTGCTCCAGTACGCAGCGTCCTCCAACCCCAGGTGAAGGGGCTTGGGGACATGACGCCGATACGCCTGGTCGTCGGCGACGATATCGACCTCAGCGATTTGGCAACTGCCCTGGTCAATGCGGCCTATACCCGGGTCGATCTGGTGGAGCGCCGGGGCGAGTTCGCGGTACGCGGGGGCATCGTCGACGTGTTCCCACCCACCGAGGAGCATCCGGTACGGGTCGACTTCTTCGGTGACACCGTTGAAGAGATTCGCTATTTCTCCGTCGCCGACCAGAGGTCCAGCGAGATCGCACTGACCGAGGTCACGGCCTCGCCATGCCGCGAGCTGCTGCTGACCGATGAGGTACGTGCCCGCGCTGCCTCGCTCGCCGAGCAGCATCCAGAGCTCCTGGAGATGCTGGACAAGATCGTTCAGGGGCATCCCGTCGACGGCATGGAAGCCCTATCGCCAGCCCTGGTGGACGGCATGGAGCTGCTCATTGACCTACTGCCGAGCGATACGCACGTGCTGATCGCCGATCCTGAGCTGGTACGCGGCCGCTCGATCGATCTGGTCAAGACAAGTGAGGAGTTCCTGCACGCGTCATGGGCCGCGGCTGCAGGGGGAGGCAAAGCACCCATCGATCTCGGCGCCTCGGCGTACCAGCCGCTAGCTGATGTCCGTGCTGCTGCATTGGCCCGCGGCATGGCGTGGTGGACGCTATCGCCGTTCAGTTCGGGTCCGGCACCAGAGGCGATGACCGATGGGGACCGTGCCAATCCGATTCGGACCGAGGATGGGGAGATCATCGATCTTTCTGATCAGGTCGACGGAGCCGGTGTCGATTCTCGAACAGTGTCAGGACAGGTCGGCGAAACCTATCGGGGCGATACCGAGTCCGCTGTCAACGAAATCACCAAGCGAGTCCGTGACGGCTGGCGCGTGGTTGTGACGGCCGAAGGCAGAGGCACTGCGGACCGGATTGTCGAGGTCCTCACGGAGCACGAGCTGCCTGTCCGGATCCTGTCCGCGCTCGAGGAGCCACCTGACGCTGGTTTGGCCACCGTCGTCACCGGCCAGCTAAGCCACGGTTTCGTCGCGGACCAGATTCGGCTCGCCATCTTCACCGCAGCCGATCTCTCCGGACAACGGGTGGCTGACCGGGCAAGCCGCAAAATGCCGGCACGGCGCAAGAATCAGATCGACCCGCTCGAGCTCGTCTCCGGCGATCCCGTCGTGCATAGCCAGCACGGAGTCGGACGCTATGTCGAGATGTCTCAGCGCACCGTAGCCGGAGCAACTCGGGAATACCTCGTGATCGAGTATGCGCCGTCCAGGCGTGGTCAGCCGGGTGACCGGCTCTATGTCCCGATGGATTCTCTTGATCAAGTAACTCGATACGTTGGCGGGGAAAGTCCGAGCCTGGACCGACTGGGCGGTGCCGACTGGGCTAAGCGCAAAGGCCGTGCCCGCCGAGCCGTGCGGGAAATCGCCGCGGAATTGATCAAGCTCTACGCAGCCCGGCAGGCCACCCGTGGTCACGCGTTTTCTCCTGACACGACGTGGCAACGAGAGCTGGAGGACGCGTTTCCCTTCGTTGAGACTCCGGATCAGCTGGGAGCGATCGACGACGTCAAACGGGATATGGAACAGATCGTGCCGATGGATCGGTTGATCTGTGGAGACGTCGGCTACGGCAAAACCGAGATCGCCGTACGCGCTGCATTCAAGGCAGTTCAGGACGGCAAGCAGGTGGCGATCTTGGTTCCGACCACCTTGCTGGTACAGCAGCACTACGCCACCTTCGCCGATCGCTATGCCGGCTTCCCGCTCAACGTCGCACCGCTCAGCCGGTTCTCCAGCGAATCCGAGGCGCGGGCGACGCTTGAAGGACTCGCTGAGGGCAAAGTCGATGTCGTTGTGGGTACGCACCGGCTGCTGTCAGATGAGGTCAGCTTCAAGGATCTGGGTCTGGTGGTGATCGATGAGGAGCAGCGCTTCGGCGTCGAACACAAGGAACAGCTCAAGCGGCTGCGCACCGCCGTCGATGTACTGGCGATGTCGGCCACGCCGATCCCACGCACACTTGAGATGGCGGTCACCGGAATCCGCGAGATGAGCACGATCATGACTCCGCCGGAGGAGCGCCATCCGGTCTTGACCTTCGCCGGGCCGTACGAGGAGGCGCAGGTAAGCGCAGCGATTCGCCGTGAGCTGCTCCGTGAGGGGCAGGTGTTCTATGTCCACAATCGCGTGCAGAGCATCGACAAGGCGGCCCGGCGGATCGCTGAACTGGTTCCGGAGGCGCGCGTCGTCACCGCGCACGGCCAGATGAACGAACAACGGCTCGAGCAGGTCATGATCGATTTTTGGGAACGCCGGGCCGACGTACTGGTTTGCACCACGATCGTCGAAGCCGGCCTGGACATCTCGACGGCCAATACGTTGCTGATCGAACGCTCGGACTTGATGGGGCTTTCTCAGTTGCACCAGTTGCGAGGTCGAGTCGGCCGCGGCAGAGAACGCGGCTATGCCTATTTCCTCTATCCGCCGGACAAGCCACTGACCGAGACCGCGTACGACCGCATCAGCACCATCGCCGCACACAGTGATCTGGGTTCGGGCATGGCTATCGCCATGAAGGACCTCGAGATCCGTGGCGCCGGCAACTTGCTGGGTGGTGAGCAGTCCGGTCACATCGCCGACGTCGGGTTCGATCTCTATATCCAGCTGGTTGGCGAGGCAGTCGCGGAATATCGAGGTCACGATGTGGAGCCCGAGCCAGAGGTGCGGATCGAGCTGCCCGTCGACGCGCATCTGCCCACCGACTACATCGAGTCAGAACGCCTGCGTCTGGAGATGTACAAACGGCTCGCCGAGGTTCGTGCCGAGGCCGACATCAAGGCAGTCGAAGCGGAATTGCACGATCGCTACGGGTCGCCACCCTCAGAGGTGCTCAACCTCATCGAGGTGGCCAGGTTCCGACTGCTCGCCCGT
>JBKPEY010000298.1:0-3699 GCA_046744405.1 Actinomycetota bacterium | reverse complement strand
ACCGATACCAAACTGCCGAGTTCTTGATCGACGCGCCGTAGTGAGCCCCCTGCCTTGCCCGCACCATCAGTGGCAAGCGCCAGTGCCTGGACATGCTCTGGACGAACGTGCAGCGTGAAGCCGAACTGCGGATCAAGTTTCGGGACAACTCGCGTCGGGTCATCTACCGTTCGCAGACTGCGTGCCCACATCAGGTGACCGCTGCCGCCTGGCGCAATGGCCTGGATTGAATTCGTTCGCTCCAGGCCGTGCGCTCGAACCGTGAGCCGGAGCTGCCAGCGGCCCGGATGATCGTCGATGCCTCGGGTGTCGAGGCTGATGAGAAAACCGCCAGGAGCCACATCCTGGTAGCCGAACATTGACCAATCGTTCGCCGCCACCTTGTTGAGCTGTGCCACATCACACGGGTATGTCAGGCCAGTTACCGGTTCGATGAGCAAGGCAGTGAGCTGCGGCGACTGGAAGGTCAAATCGAGGCCCCGAATGAAGGCCCAGCCGTGCACCTCGAGCCGGTCCCCATGCCAAGCGACACGTTCCACACATGCCGAGAGGCTTGTTTGACTTTCGCTCAGCTCTCGGCATTCGACGGGAGCCAGCGCAAGACCAGGCAGATCGTCTCCGACGGCGTAGAGACGCCCATCCCGCACCTCGGTCTCGGGAATCGATCCGTAGAGCGCGACGTGCTGCAGAAGCCGCTCAAGATCGGTCCAGTTTCCATTCGCGACCAGCCACAGACGGAGTTTGCGGTCGACGCGTATCTGCCGCCACATAGTCTCGTCAGCCAGGGCAAGACAATCTTCAGCAGCCAGCTGCAGGCTCGCCCGATATGGGGCATCGGCTCGGTGTGCCGCAGCGGCGAAGTCGCCGAAATCACCGTCGATCACTCCGCCCAGCCAGCAGCTCGCGACCGCTGGATCCGTGGCGTCTCGAAGCAGCCGCCAAGCCCTCCACATCCAACTGAGGCGGGAGTCAAGCTCGCTCACCGTGAGCGGATCCGGCAGCAATTTTGCGAAGTCGAGCGGCGTCCGGCGTACGCAGCTGACGGTTTGCAGGAGGTCGAACTGCTGGGCCCGGAGTGTGGCGTTGACGATCGCCAACGGCTCTGCGTCTGTTAAATCGGAAAAACCTCCGACGTCGTTCCAGAAGTCGGTTCGAAAGACACGGTTGCTGATGCCGCAGTCTTGGATGGCACGCGGGAAGTCTTTAAGCGTCAGAGCCGGCCGATCGCGGTCATGCGTGACGGTGGTCCAGCCGGGTCGCTGCCGCCGTCCTCGCACCACAATGCGTACGGCTCCCGCGGCAAAGTCCGAGCCAGTATGGCGGAGGGAATTGACGAGACTGGCATAGGCCGTGCGTGGCACCGTATCTGTGGCATCCAGAAAGGCCAGAAATTGTCCACGCGCTAGCTGCGCTCCGGCGTTGCGCGCTGCGGTTAGTGCGAGTCGCGGGTGGAGCACAACCCGAAATCGTCGATCTTGGGCTGCCATTTGATAGGCGACGGTAGTAGTGCCGTCGGTTGAACCGTTGTCGACGACTATCACCTCGAGCTTGGTCAGGGTCTGAGATTGCAGGCTGCGCAAACACTCGCTCAGGTCGGACTCGGCGTTGCGGGCGACGACGACCACGCTCAGTACCGGCGGGGCAACCGATGCGCCTGAGGAGCTCAACACCCGGCGCACGAGCTGTCGGAGCCGCGACTGGATCGGAGCTGGCAGCCACTTCGCCGCGCGCCGGGCGATGGCGGGAAGTCGGCTAGCCAGTTCGTTCATAGATCCTCGGTCAGAGTAGGCGCGGCTCTTGGCCACGGCCTGGGCCGCCCGGCGACCGCAGATGGCGGGCGTGCGCAAGCAACCGCCGAACTTTCCGAATTGCCCGGCGACTGAACTTCTTTGCCGGTGTTGCAGGCTTCGGTCCGATCCGAAGTTTCGGGTGCCTCACGAGACCGACGTCGAGACACAAGCCTGACGTGCGCCGCGTGAAGTAGGCCGCCACGGTTGGTGAGCCTGCCGTGACTGGCTCCGGCAGGACGTTGCCGGGCTGACGTTCCTTAGTCAGCGTGGCGCGTCGTCGCATACCGAGACCCAGAACGCCGAAATGCACGTTCACGTCCCACAGCCCATCGTGCAGTCTGTTACCGGCAGCGATGGTGTTCGGGTCTATCGCTGCCGTGAATGATGCAACAAGTCCCATGCGCTGGACCCCGGCACGTACCGGCCAGGTCTCCCCGGTTCGACGTTCGGTGAGGTCTACTCGGATCGGCGAAGTGGCCATACCCAACCACAGCACCTCCGGTGCAGGCTGAGCCAGCAAGTCGGCAAAGCGCTGCTCTGCCAACGGCTCTTCGGGCATGTCGGCGAAGACGGTCTCTGCCTCTTCGACAATGTCGTTCTCAGCGTCGTTCTCAGCACTGACGCCCGGAGTCGCAATAGCAGACTCTTCCGAGATCTCGCTCTCGACCTCGTCGGCAGCAGACTCGTGCGCTGCGGGTGCCTCAGCCGCTTCCTCGGCATCAGGAACGGGCATCCAGCCTTGCGGGACGACGTCGGACAGCTGGACGATGCCACCGATGTGAAGCCTGCCGTCGACCCAGTCCACCTGCAGTACGCGCGGATAAGTGGCCCACGGCGCTGCCTGTTCTGCGATGCGTCGGACCTCTGCTGCATCTCCGGCAAGGAGGGCGCGGGCGATTCTTTGCTGCATCGGTTGCAGCAGCTCGACGACGCCTTCGCCGAAATAGCGCGACGCGATGCGATGAGCGTTGCTAAACAGCGCGGCAGCTTCCTCGTTAGTGAACTTCAGCCACCGCCGACCGCTGAGCCGCTGCACCATCTCGACCTGAAGCCAGCGTCGGAAGATGCGATCCCGCTCTTCACCTGGGTCGGTGTGAGCCACCACGACATCCAGCGCGTCCGCAAGATTGTTGAAATATCCGCGCCAATTCGTCTTGCGAAAGCCGGCATTGGCCAAGTCGAGGCGCCGGATGTGGAAGTAGCAGGTGTAGTCGGCATAGATGCTGACAACCTTGGCCAGCAGGTAACTCTTTACCACGAAGTGATGATCTTCGAGGCGCCGCTTGCCTTCCGGAAATCGGATGTGGTGCTGGTTGAGGAACTCCCGACGAAACAGTTTGTGTGGCGTCAAACTGTCCATGATCGAGGAATCGGTGACGGTGCAGCTCCGAACCGTTTGGGCGAAAACCACGCGCGGAAAACGACGCTGCAGGCCAGCCATCTTCGGAAGCACAATGTCGGAGTCACAACTGGTCGCAAAGTCATAGAGCCGCTCTAGCGCTTCAGTCCCCAGCCAGTCGTCGTGATCGCAGAAGAAGACATACTCACCTTGGGCGGCGTCGAGCCCCACGTTTCGGGGTTGCCCGGGCCAGCCTGAGTTCGGCTGGTGGATCACCTGCAGGTTTGGGTGAGTCTCGGCAAGCTCATCGAGCAGCGCGGGGGTGTCGTCGGTAGAGCCGTCATCGATGCAGATGATCTCGAACTCATCGGCTGACATCGTCTGCGAGGTCAGTGAATCGATGCATGGCCGGAAGTACTCACCCGGGTTGTACACCGGTACCACGACACTCACCTTGAGCATGACATCGAGCCTTACACATCGAAACCACCGGGCGAACCATCACGCGCCCCGTAGAGGGATCGTTTCGCAGCACAGACGTCAAAAGAACCGTTCCGACAGCGCTCGGAG
>JBKPEY010000337.1:0-2877 GCA_046744405.1 Actinomycetota bacterium | reverse complement strand
CGGACCATCACTAGCGGCGACCAGTCGTAGGCGGAGGTAGTAAAGAACACCTCCGGCTCGCTCTGCAGCAACGCCTGCTTCTCTGCTTCGTCGCCCACGTACAGGACGGCGATGTCGGTGCGGATGACCCGCCGCTGACCGGGAATGTACTCAGGGTAGGACCAGACAAATCCACGGTTGCCTACGCGAAAATCGAAACCGTCGCTGTCAATTTCCACCGTGTGTGGAAGGCTCATCGCGATCTCCCGGACATCGTCGGCATCAACCACGCCAACCACCGTCGCGCGTCGCTCGGGCCACCCAGACAATGCTAGGACGTCAACCGGTGGGCCAACGGCACCGTACGCAAGCGGAACGCCTTGAGGCCGACCATTGCTAGCTCCCAGCCCGCAAGCCGTGATCAGTCGCGCAGGTAGCCTGTCTTCGGGTCGATCTCGGCCAGAAAGCTGCGGATCTGCTCGGCGAGTTCGGTTCGATCGGGATGCCAATCAGCGTTACTCCCGATGGTGAACCCGTACGAGGCGGGGTGCGAGGTCCATGCGAAGTCGTAGGTGCCGGCGGAACCCGCACGTCGGGTGACCACGAACTTCTCCCCATCAACCACCAGTTCGACGGGATCGAGACCGGCTGCGGGCGTGGGTGCGAGGCCCGGCATGGCATTCTCATTTGGGTTAGCGGGATGGTTCGGGTCGTCCCCGGCGTACGCCTTCCACATGCGCGACAGAGTGGCACTCGAGAGCGCCGGGCTCAACCGATTTGTCACCACGAAACGCTTGCAGAACGTAGCTCAGTTCATTTGTCGAGAGTTGGCGTGCTGACTCCGTCCTAGGTGTACCAGTGGCCACAACGGACTGCGCGACGAAGAAGGAGAACCACCATGACGCGTCAGCGGATGGACAACGTCGGCATTGTCGTGGAAGACCTGGATGCCGCCATCGCCTTCTTCACCGAACTTGGCATGGGAGCGTGAAGGCAGTGCGCAGATTCAGGGCCTCTGGGCGGACCGCGCTGTCGGACTCGAAGGCGTCCGCAGCGTCATCGCGATGATGCGGACCCCGGACGCCACAGCAGGCTGGAGCTGACGCAGTACCACAGCCCCGCGGCGATCGAGAACCCGATGGTCGCTCTGACGATCGACACCGAGGTGCACCCGCCCAAGATCTTGCTCATCCGGGGTCGGGCCGAGCTGGACTTCGTCGATGGCATTCCCGACGAGTATCTCCAGGCGACTAGCACGTACGAGATGACGCCCGAGCAACGGGTCGAGTGGGAGGCGGAGGTGCGTTCGCTCTACTACAACGGCATGGTCCGGATCGTCGTGACCCCCAACTGGGCGAAGCTGATCGATTTCGAGACGACTCTGCCGAGCGCGGTCGAGGAGCTGGTCCGGCAGCGGGAGGAGCGGCAGCGCGGCTCGATCCTAGAGTGAACATGGCCCACAATGGGCCCTACCGCACCAAGAGAAACGCCGAGGCCGCCCGGTCAGCGCCCAGCCTCCACGAACGCGACCACTCACGCGCCAGGCCGCACGGCTCAACGCGCACTGCGCGGTTGAGCTGGTCGAAGTGTTGCTGCCAGGTCGGTTCAGATCTTTCTAGCCGTGGAGGGAGGTAATGTGCGGCTGAAATCTGATCCGACTACATGATCGGCGTTCCGGCGTACGGCACGCCCAGGGGGAACAATGAAGGGCTTCAAGGACTTCGTTATGCGCGGCAACCTCGTAGAGCTTGCCGTCGCTTTCATCATGGCGGCCGCATTCGCCGCAGTTGTCACCACATTCACCAACTTGCTGCTTTCCCTGATCCCGGTGGGGGCCACCGACTTCGGGGACACCAAGTTCGGTTTGTTTCTTACAGCGCTGGTGTCCTTCCTCGTCATCGCTGTGGTCGTCTATTTCTTCATCGTCACTCCATATGAGAAAGTCAAGGCGCGTTTCTCAACGCAGAAGGCCGAGGCTTCGGACCCCGACGACATCTTGCTGCTTAAGGAGATCCGCGACCTGCTTGCCTCCCGTCACGGCGGCGCGGTTTGAGCCTGCGGCGCCGTTAGGTGGCGACTTAACGCGCCTCCCCGAGAAGGCGAACCTATAGCTAGTGCCGTGCCGAGCTAACACCATTAGCCCTGGCATCATCAATAGTCCGACAGCCAAGGGCGAATTGGGCGGCCCCGGCGGGGAAGCTCACCTCTATCGGTTCGGCGCTCTCGCTCTCAAATAGGCCAGCCTGGCTCGTCAGGCGCGAGCACTGATGGTTTCCCGATATACCTGCTCTGGTCAATCTTCTGGTGAGCGGCCCAGCGGGCATCCGTTTTGAGCCCGCCGAGCCTGTGACGTGGCGCGGGGTACCGCCACGCCAGGCCATGTCAGATGATTACCCAAACCGCGCTTGGACGATCAACCTAGGTCTATGGGGCTTGGATCGCTGAGAAAGGTCGAGACTGTCAGCCTCGACTGCGCAGCGCGCCAGTCCGGACGAGCTCTGCAGCCACGTCGCGCAGCTTGCTGTTGGTTCGTTGGGAGGCGTGGGCCAGCATAGTGAACGCCTCGTCCTCTGTAATCTTGTGCCGCTCCATCAAAATACCTTTCGCCTGGTCGATGAAGGCGCGAGACATCATCGCAGTGCGCAGGTGATGGAGATCGTCGCTGCTGCGGGCCGCAGCTTCGGCGCTGCCGGTCGCGAGCGCTACCCAGCCGGCAACCTCCTGGGCCAAGGCAACATCCTCCTCGTCGAAGGCCTTGGGGCGTCCGGCGTAGGTGTTGAGCGCCCCGATGGTCGCGCCTTGGAATGGTAGTGGCACCGAAAGGGAGCTGAGTACGCCGTGGGCGGCGGCGTGTTGGGCGTAGTCAGGCCAACGCTGCTCGATCCGCATGTCGTCGAC
>JBKPEY010000370.1:0-1227 GCA_046744405.1 Actinomycetota bacterium | reverse complement strand
CGTGGTGATCGCGACCAAATCCGGTGAGCGTCGCTTCGACTCGGCCGCCGGGCTTTCACGCCGATACATCATCCAGCAGGTCGAACAGAGCCTGCGCCGCCTCGACACCGACTACATCGACCTGTACTACGCGCATTTCCCCGACCCCGACACGCCGCTGGACCAGACCCTGTCGGCCTACGACGACCTGGTGCGACAGGGAAAGCTGCGCTACGTCGGGTTGTCCAACCACCCGGCGTGGCAAGTCACCCACGCCTTGTGGATCGCCGACGACCGCCGCCTCGCGGCCGCACCGGTCTGCGCCCAGGTGAAGTACAACCTCATCGACCGCGTCGCGGAGCGTGAGCTGGCCCCAGCCTGTGAGCGGTTCGGACTGTCCATCGTGCCGTTCGGCCCGCTGCACGGCGGCTTACTGGCAAGCAGCCAGGTCCAGCAACGAGGCATCCAAGGAGACCAACGTTTCGGCGGCCCCGGATTCAGCCAAACAGAACTCGAGATCGGCCGGACGGTCGAGCGGCTGAGCCGGGAATGGCGCCTCCAGCCATATCAGGTGTCGCTGGCCTGGCTGCTGTCCCGCCCGGTGGTCGCGTCAGCCATCGTCGGCGCCGAAACCGTGGAAGAGGTCACCGCCAACGCCACAGCGGCCGACGTCATCTTGGACCAAGCCCAACTCGACGCCCTAACGGCGTTGCGAGCCGGCGACGACGACAGCTGAACCGAGACAGTTGGCCTCAGCAACCTCGCCCGAGCAGACCCCACACGAAATTCTCGCGACATTCCGAGGACGACTTCGCTCAAGCCACGGAGCCGGGGTGAGGAGCCATTCCTGTCTTTTGCGTGCACTATCGGCGCACTAGAGATGCCTCCCGGGTGACCGATCAGGTGCGCTCGCCGTACGCGTCGTGGTAGTTCCACCACTCGTACGGCGGAGTCTGCGGATAGCCCTCGGGCGAGTCCTCCCACTCCTCCTGGCGGCCGAGCGCGGTGATGTCTAGATAGCTCCAGGTGGTGCCAAGCTGCTCATCGCCGCGGGCGTCGGTGAAGTAGGTGCGGAAGATCCGATCGCCCTCGCGGATGAAGGCGTTATGCCCATGCCACTCGTCCACGCCGAAATCCTTGTCGAAGTCGTCGGTGAGGGTGTACCAGGGAATGAGTTCCCAGCCCATCCGCTCCTTCAAGCCTTGGATCTCAGATTGCGGAGCGCGCGAGACATACACCAGCGTCGTG
>JBKPEY010000498.1:0-2542 GCA_046744405.1 Actinomycetota bacterium | reverse complement strand
GTCATGAGCTCGTAGTCGGTTTCCAACGTGCCAAAGCGTTCATTGAACGGGATGGCATTGATCAAGGCGCGCAATAGCGTCGTCTTGCCGGCGCCTTGGTCGCCGGAGATCACCATCGACCTTCGGGCCAAGATCGCCGCATCAAGGAACTGCGCAACCTCGTACGGCATCAATCCGCCGTCCGCAAGATCAGCCAGGGACACATCAGTGAGGGTGTGCTGACGGATGACGATGCTGGGTCGGTATGACAAGCCGAAAGCCATGGCGTGCAAGCGAAATCTTTCGCCGATAGCCAGGGTCATTGTTGGGTGTGTGTCGTCGAACGGCCGCGACGGTTCGCTGTTCTGACCGAGGAAGCGGATGGCCTCAACGAGGTCTGTGTCGTTGTCAGCAACCGGCGGCATATGTCTCCGCCGTCCGTCGCCGTACTGCACCACGACCGAATCCCACCCGTGAATTTCGATGTTCTCCACGTCCGGCATCTCGAGTAGCGGCTGCAGCCTGCCGTAGCCGAAGATCGAGTTTTCAACTGCCGTGACGTACGCCTCCTCTCGAGCTGGCGACCAGAGCTCAGCACCGCTTCGATGGAGGGAACGAACATGATCAGCTACCACACGGCGGATAACGGAGCGGCCCAGCAGCAGCCGATCCTCGCTTGCTAGCGGACGACCACTCGATCTGGCGTAGTCTTCGGCCTCGTCAGTGATGATCTCTGAGGCGCGCCGACGAAGATCAACAACCTGAGCCCAATCAAGATCGCCGGTAGCCAGCTGCATCGCGCGGGATCCGAGTTCGTCAGAACTGTAGACGCCAACCGGTTGACGGTGGGTCGCTGCCACGCTTTGTCCGGAGGTTGGCGTCGGGCTGGAAAACTCCTTGTCATACTCCGCAAGCATGGGAACGTCTGCCAGCGCCGCCGGCTGGTCAGTCGAGGTTTGTTCTCTCACGTTGGGTCACCGACCAGCTCGGCGGTCCGCTGCAACATGCCCGATAGCTCCGATGAGGCATCACGAATGCTACGAATCAGCGGAGATGTCTCGAATCGCCGGTGCCGCGCCCGTCCGTCGGATAGGTGCGCGGCAGTATTCCGATCATGGGCGATGGTGCTCCTTACCGGTACGTCTAGCGCCTTGGCAATCTCAGTGCTCCGGTAGGGTTGGCCCTCACCGACGATGATCAAACCAAGGTGCTCACGATCAGGCAAGATCAGCCGAGGGTGCTCACGAAGCGTCGGCAAGTGAACTCGGGCGCTCATCACGGACCTCAGGGTCGAGTTCAGGACGACAACGGTCAAGGCACAGCGCTCGAGGAGCGCAGTAGGTGGGCCTGACGGCCCCATCCGACCGGCGTCGATGATCACGTCGATATCGACGTCGCCGAGTCGGTCGAAGGCTTCGGCCAGGTCTTCCCAAACTGAACCGAAATGCATCGCACTGCCGGGTTGGCTGAAGCCGGGAAGGAACAGCCGGCGACTGTCTTCCTCGGTTGACAGCGAGAGCGTCTGGTCCAACACCGCCTCGCGAAGCGGACGCCGATCTCGATGCGCCTCGGCGACGCGTAACAAGCCCTTACCACTGGTCGAGCGGCCAGCAAGATAGCCAGCCAGAATCGCCTGATGTGCACCCGGATCACAGTCGGCAAGCAGAATCGGCCGTGGCCAGGTGAGGGCAAGCCCAACGGCCAATGTTGTGACACCGGGTGATCCGCCGGTGGACGTCAGCAGCAAGATGGCCATCGTTGATCACCTACCCGCATCACGCACGACGGCGACTCGATCTTGAGCGGCGAGCGTTGCGATGGTCGGTGCAGCGCCTGCATCTACCTCCACATTGACCAAGATCGACATGCCGTCGGCGGCCTGGGATTGGTCTATCACGCTGCCAACAAAGATGCTCCCAGCCAGCTTGTCTGTTGTTGAGCTGTCAGCGGCGGCTGGCATCGCAATCAGCCGTACGCGGGTGGCTGGCAACAGCAGATTGCCTGGCGCGCGCCCGGGTGTGAGCCTAAGACCGATGATTGCCCGCCCTTCGGGCGGAATTGCGCTGTCCGTTACGGCCGTCGAGGAAATCACCGATCCTTCGACGAGATCAAAGGCGGCCCGTTTGCCAACAAGATCATTTATTTGGGCGGCTGGGATCGCGTGTGGCATCGAGCCGCCGCGCAGTGTGATTGTGGCTAGATCACTCTGCTCGATTGTCTCGCCGCGATAGACGGTTTGAGCCGCGGCCACTACGACTGTCTCGCTGGCTATCCGGGCATAGATGACATAGGACAGCAACCCACCAAGGCAAAGCGCGACGATGCCAAGGGCAATCCACTTGGGATTGCGTCGTCCGGGCAAGCGGGGTGGTTGTGGGGTGACCGGTGATTGTGCAAACGAGCCGGTCCTTCCCTTTTCTGGTTTAGTGGATGGAGCGGCGGTGCGCGCCTCGCTATCAACTGTCATCGGGAGTCTCCAGTGGGGACGATGTTGGCCCGGGCCGAGCCCTGCGCGCTGACAGACCCGATGCCGATGATCGACAAAAAGATCGTTGGCTGCTCG
>JBKPEY010000026.1:0-2578 GCA_046744405.1 Actinomycetota bacterium | reverse complement strand
ACCACCCAGTCACCATCGCAGATCGCTGCATCGATCATGGAGTCGCCGCGCACCGCTAGCAAGAACATCGTGCCGTCACCGACCAGCTGTCGTGGTAACGCGAAGACATCCTCGATACGCTCTTCAGCCAGAATCGGACCGCCAGCGGCGATACGCCCCAATACCGGAACATGGACCGGCTGCGGAAAGGCATCGCCGATGCCAGTGTCGTCTTCGCTGCTTGTCTGGTCGGAGAGCGAGAGCTGTCGGATGCCAGCTCGACGCTCACTAGGCAGTGCAGTTCCACGCTGTGCAGTTCCACGCTGTGCAGTTCCACGCTGTGCAGTTCCACGCTGTGCACTTCCAGGCAGGAGCACTTCCAGCGCACGCGGACGATTCGGGTCCCGGCGCAGAAACCCTTTGGCTTCCAGCATTTTGAGCTGATGCGCAACGCTAGAGGACGAGGCGAGGCCAACAGCGTCGCCCATCTCTCGGATGCTCGGCGGATAGCCGCGCCGTTCGACAGTGTCCTTGATCACTTCCAGGATGCGACGCTGCCGAAGCGTCAGACCGTCGGCATCGATCGGGCCGTCTGGGAATGAACTGACAGAGGCGCTCTCGCCGAGCTGAGCCGCTACATCGCTCGCTCGAGGGCGTCCGCGGCGCTTGCTGGGTTCCGGGAACTTCGGGTCACTCTGTGCCATATGCCTGACGATAGAGCAATTCGGCGGGCACATTCAAACATTTGTTCGAGCGTGTTGCAAGATTCAGGTTGATTCCTGACACGCCGGCGGTCAAAAGTGTCAGACCGCGATGGTTCACTTTTCTAGCGACACGCTCGAATGTTTGTGCGAATGAGCTTGGCGGCGCGGCATAGATGCGATACAAATCAAACATAGGTTCTATCGAACATAGGTTCTATGAAAAACGGTTCTACCAAAAAACGGGTATATCAAGTTCGACGGTTCCGTAGAGGAGTTGTGAGATGAGTGCGCTACTGGTTGTCCTTCCGGAGATTCCAGCGACGAAAACCCACAGATCCACTGGTGTGGAGGACCGATCCTGCAGAATCGCTGCGAAGCAGATCGAGTTGCCCGCGACCGAAACGCCTGGCGACTGGAAGCTCACAGATCGAGGCATTGCGTTCGTCATGCTGATGGCCGCTGTGATCTTGACCGCCGCGGTCGCGGTTATCGGCATCACGGCGGTACGGGTCACAAGCGCCGACTACGACGCTGGCTCGCAGAGATCACAGCAGGCGCGCCGCTGAGCGGGCGCGGGACGAAACCCGCTCGGTTCATCCGACGTCGTGGGTCATCTGGTCAATGCACACGACGGTCGCCAAGATCAGAGCGTCGTCTTGCCCCGGCTTGATTTCGACGCCATAAGTGTCACGCACCCGGAACCAGCGACGTGAGACTTCCGCAATCTCATTCCCATCGCGCTCGATCTTGTACTCGTGGTCGACGATGTTGCCCTTGGCCTCCATGTCCTCGCCGTCCTCGACATCGATCGAGAAACGGTCGCGGAGCGGGGTCACCAGCGCCTTCTTCACAGTGGCGACTTTCCGGCCACCGCGTTCAATCTCCATGGTGTCGCGGACGTGCAACATCTTTTCCTGGATCGAATACAGCTCCTGGCCATTGGGCGACTCCAGGGCAAGCGTGTCACGTACCCGAAGGACCTTGCCATTCACCTTGAAGGCGCGCTGGCCTCCTTCGTTCTCAATCCAGAAGTCGTCACCGATCGCAAAGAGCTTCTCCTGCATGCGGTATCTCGTCACGTTTGCATCCTCGCGGCGGCCTCGTAACAGCGGCATCATCTGCTCCTCTCGACGAGTATCTGAACGACGCTACGCCATGCCGCTGCGATCTTCTACAGGGTCAAGATCAAGAAGCTACCAAACTGGGAGCATCGGCATCGCGCGAGCAGCTCACGAAATAGGGATGTTCACTGTTTCAGAGATGACGACGGTCTTCATGATCTGATCAGCGAAGGTTTGTCTCTTGTGATCCCACAAAGGCCACAGATAGCCCACGATCGTCAGTGCATCGAGGATGTGGACAAGATCACGAAGAAAGGCATTTCTGGGGCCAATCGGGGCATTGGTGTCCGCGCCGATTAACCTGATCTTCATCGCGCGTTTGCCGAGCGACTGTCCGGTCCTACCTGCGATGAGCCAGCGATTGTAGGCAACCCACCCCAAGCTGGCGAGCATCACACCAAGACCGATGATCATCGCCACAGCCGCGCCCTCGAAGTCGAAACTCAAGCCATCCGATCGAGCGAGCTCGACAATCAAGATCACGTAGCCGACACAAAAGATGGTCAAGCCGAGGTAGCTCGGTATCTGGTCGATCAGTCTTGCCCGCACTCGCTTGTCCCAGGTTGCGTAATCGCCTCGGACAGGCGCCATGAGGTATCCCGGCGGAGTCGGATGCCCCAGCCCTGCTGGCGGCTGCAGAAAAGACGGCTGGGTGCTCGTCGCCGATGCCGGTGGCCACTGACTGCGATAGGGGTCGGTCATGAAGGTCCTCAAGATCCGTGGGGACGTGGTGAGTGTAGCTGCGAGCGTCGGTGCGTTGGCGGCTCCCAATGA
>JBKPEY010000414.1:0-10043 GCA_046744405.1 Actinomycetota bacterium | reverse complement strand
CTGGTACTCCTCGACTCTCGATACGCCAGAGGCCGAATTCGGGGGCGGGCGTGGAGTAGCGCCAGACTCCTGGCGATTCTTCGACCGGAGTGATCAAGCCACGTAGGCCCGGCGTGAAGTCCAAGATCGCTAACAATTCGTCGACATTGACATACTTCGGCGTTAAGCCACCCCGCATCACATTGTCTGAGTTAGCCATGATCTCCACACCTCCGCCGCTGAGGTACGCATGGAGGTTCCCCGCCGGCATATACAAGGCATCGCCCAGCTGCAGGGTGATCCGGTTCATCAGCAGCGCGGCCAGTACGCCCGGATCGCCCGGATAGTGCTTGCCGAGCTCCCGAGCCGTCCGCGCGAAAGACGCCAGGTCGCCAGATCGGTCCACCGCCTCGGCCGCTTGGACCACCTCTGTGATCACCGAGCGCTGATCGGATGACAGCCGTAGCAGTCGCCCGAGCACCGCGGTCAATCGCTGCTCCGCGGGCAACTCGGCATCGGCCAGCGGTCTTATGAGGTCAAGAGCGCTGACTACCCCGAGCTCTTCAAAGAGCTCGTAGGTCTCATGCGGTTCCCGAAAGCCACAAAGCGCTTCGGTCTCCTCCATGGCACACAGCAACTCCGGCTTCGGCCAGCCGTCGCGATAGGTCCGGTTCGGCGCATCGCGCGGAATGCCGGCCGCCTGCTCGCGTGCGAAGCCAGCTTCGGCTTGCTCGCGTGATGGATGAGCCTGCAGCGACAACGGCTGCGCGGCAGCGATGACCTTGAGTAAAAAGGGCAGGCGCGGGCCGAACGCTTCGACCGTGGCTTCGCCCACCACACCCACCGGATCATGGGCTACGACCTTGTCCAGCGGCTCTCCCTCGACCGTCGATGGCGCGAGCGGATGCGCTCCGAACCAGAGCTCGGCTTGGGGCTTCCCGGTGGGCTTCCTCCCGAGGAACTCCGGAATCGTGGTCAGCGACCCCCACGCGTACGGCTGGATTACGCCCATCAGCCGCTCGATCATGATTCCTCCTGCTCTGGCGGGTCCTCCTGCTGTGGAATGGCATCACCGACGGCGGCCTGCCAGACCGCGAGCGTACGCGACACCGCCAGCGAATCACGCCAGGGCACCATCGGTGACTCCACTTCACCGGCCCGCAGGCACCGCATGACTTCTTGAGCCTGAAACGTGTAGCCACCACCGGGCCACTGGGTCACCATGACCTCCGGCGCCACATCGCGATGATGACCGCGATAGACCAACATCTCTTTCGGCAGAATGAAAAAGTCGTTGATCATGATTCGGCCGGAGCTGCCGTACACCTGGAGACTGGTAGGCAGATCGGCCTCCAGGGAGCAGACCACCGTCGCGGTGGCCGCAGCACGATCATCGGTCGCCGGATAACTCAGTAGGGCAGCGGCATGACTATCCACTCCGGTGTCTGCATGGCTGCCAAAACCACACAACTCCGCGGGCTCTCCCAAAAAGAGGTTCACTGCATGGATCGGGTAGACGCCGGCATCGAGGATCGCGCCACCCGCCAAGGCCGGATCCAGCAGCCGATGGGTCGATGGACCTCGAAATGCGAAGCCGAAGTCTGCCGAAACATGCCGGATCTCACCAAGATCACCCGAAGCTGCCAACTCCGCCGCCTTACGGAGCAGTGGGTTCGTCCGCGTCCACAAGGCCTCCATCAAGAACAGACCGCGATCACTGGCGAGATTGATCAGTTCCTCAGTGTCGCTTGGACTGGTAGTCAAGGGCTTTTCAACCAGTACGGACTTCCCCGCCTCCAAGCACAGCTTCGCGGATGCGAAATGATCATGATGCGGCGAGGCCACGTACACCACATCGAGATCGGGATCTCCAACCAGCTCGGCATAGGAGTCATACGCGCGCGGAATGCCGTGATCAGCGGCAAATGCCATCGCCTTCTCCAGGCTACGTGAGCCGACCGCGACCAGACGTGCCTCAGTCGAAAGCAGAGCAAGATCGCGTGCGAACACCGATGCGATGTGTCCGGTGGCGAGGATGCCCCAGCCAACGAGATCAGTCACGTTTCCATCCAACAACATTGCGAGGCGCCACGTGAGGAGTAGCCGAGTCAGCCGTCACCAGCTATCGTGCTCCGGTGCGCCGAACGGCCAGCAGCTCCAGATCGGCTGATGTGGAATCTCCTCATGCCACGAATGACATCGATGTGATTTCGATCTACGATGAGCCTATGATCGTCGCTTCGAGTCAGCCTGAGGGTAGGGAGCCGCTTGGCGAATTGAGCGCCAGGGACGCCGAGATCCTGACCTTCGAGCGACAGTGGTGGAAGTTCGCTGGTGCCAAGGAGCAGGCGATCCGCGACAAATTTCAGATGTCGGCGACGCGTTATTACCAGATCTTGAACGCCTTGATAGACAAACCGGAGGCGCTCGCGCAGGATCCGCTCCTGGTCAAAAGGTTGCGCCGCCTGCGCGCGACGCGGCAGCGCAATCGCTCAGCAAAGCGATTGGGCATCGACCTCACAATCGAGTGAGCTTTCGCTTCCCCAGCACGGCCCGAACGCCTTCTCCAATCGGCCTCACCGGGTAGTCCTGATAACCGCCGATGGACAATCCGGCCTGGCGCTCGAAGAAGTTTCGCGCTGCGCGGTCGCCGGTGCGTAGCACTGACCACCCCATGCAGATCACGTACGGGACGTAGTAGGGCAATCCAAGGCAGTAGAAGTACTGCCAGCTATGAGCCTCTTCATGCTTGATCAAGAACGGATACGTGCGCAACATCTCGTTCCAGGTGCTCGTCGTCGTGACGACATCGCCGATGGTGAACGCCCCTGCGACGGGGAACTTGATGCGGTAGTGCTCACCGAGAAATAGACCGCGCGGACCACGCTTTATCGTGGCACGGCCGATCTTGGCTACTGCGAGCCCAACGAGGGTGCTGAGGTTGATGAAGTTGCCACCGAAGCGCACCCACTGCCATCCGGTCTCGGGCCAGCCAGGCTTCATGGCCTCAATCCTGGCAGCGTCGCGATGCGTCCAGGTGAGCTGCCCCCGGCGCGGCGAGCATGTCGGTACTCCGCAGCTTGGCTCGTGAAGCATGACTCGGGTCGTTTCTGATCACAATCGCGCAGCCGTCTCGATGATCCGGCGTTCGAGGGGCGTCTTCGATCACAAGCTGCGAAACGCTCCACGGAGTCGGGCCAGCTCGCAGAAGGTGTCCTTATGCGGTATCTGTGCTCCTGAAGTGACCAATATGTGGATGCCGTTTCCAAGATGCGGAATTAGCCTGCGCCAAATCGGCCGTCAACCTAGGCTGAGCCGTGTTCATCCAGAGGGGACGAGGGACCGGCCCAAGGACTCCCCGGCAACCGGCTGACAGATCAGAAACGGTGCCAACTCCGGCTCAGTCGAAAGTCGGCTGAGAAAGATGAAGTAGGGGATTTCACAATGACTGCGGTGGTCGACACCAATTCAACTCCCACCGCCGGCGTACGGGCTGGCGCCTTCGGAAATGCCACCCACCTGATCTGTCGGGAATGCGGGGCAACTACAGCACTCGGCCCTTACTACGCGTGTACCGAGTGCTTCGGTCCACTCGAGGTCGGCTACGAGTTTCCGGCAATCACCCGAGAACGGATCGAGGCGGGCCCGCGGAGCATCTGGCGATATGCCCCGCTGTTACCGGTCCCAGCCAACATCGCCAGTTTTCGCTCAACCGATCCCGGCTTCACTCGCCTGGTCGATGCCCGCAACCTTGCCGATGATCTTGGTCTGAAACAACTCTGGGTTAAGGACGACTCAGGAAATCCCACTCATTCTTTCAAGGACCGCGTCGTCGCAGTCGCGCTTTCCGCAGCCCGCGAGCTGGGTCTTCAGGTGCTGGCGTGCCCCTCCACCGGTAACCTCGCGAACGCCGTTGCCGCCGCCGCCGCCCGGGCAGGCATCCGATCGGTCGTATTAGTGCCTGAAAATCTTGAAAAGCAAAAGATCTTGGCATCCGCCATCTATGACACGACCTTGATCGCAATCGAAGGCACCTACGATGACGTCAACAAGCTGGCCATTGAGATCGCAGCCGAGGAAGAGGGCTGGGCCTTCGTCAACGTCAACGTGCGGCCCTACTACGCCGAGGGCTCCAAAACCCTTGGCTATGAAATCGCCGAACAGCTTGGCTGGCGGCTGCCGGACCAGGTCGTCATCCCGGTCGCTTCCGGAGCACAGCTGACCAAGATCGACAAGGGTTTTCGAGAGCTCATCAAACTGGGGTTGGTGGAGGATAAGCCGTATGTGATCTTCGGTGCCCAGGCAACCGGCTGCTCGCCGGTGGCGCAGGCGTTCCGGGCCGGTCAGGACTTCGTAGCACCCGTGAGGCCGGTCACGATCGCTAAGTCATTGGCCATCGGCAACCCGGCTGATGGGCCGTACGTCCTCGACGTAGTGCGACGTACGGGCGGCGTAGTTGCCGATGTTGACGACGAAACGCTGGCTGCCAGCATTCAGCGCCTGGCCCGTACAGAGGGAATCTTCGCCGAGACCGCAGGCGGTGTCGTGATCGGAGTTACCGCCAGATTGCTCTCCGACGGCGTGCTCGACCCCGAAGCAGAGACAGTCGTGATCAACTCCGGTGACGGACTGAAAACTCTTGACGCAGTGGCTGACCGGGTCGGCCCCAAGATCACGATTCCGCCGCACTATGAGGCGTTTCGGGACTTTTGGAAGGGGAGGAATTCATGAGTGCCACCGTCCGTATTCCCACCATCCTGCGCAGCTACACCGGCGGTGCGGGCGAGGTGAGCGCCGACGGCGACACCCTGGCGGAGGTCTTGGACTCCCTGGAGGCGAACCATCCGGGCATCCGAGCGCGGATCCTCGATGATGCGGGCGCACTGCGTCGCTTCGTCAATGTCTACGTCGGTGATGACGATGTGCGTTTCATCGGCGGGCTGGAGGCCAAGGTGACCGAGGGCACCAAGATCTCGATCATTCCGGCCGTCGCCGGAGGCTGATCGAGCTATCAGCAGTACTGCTCGTCGGGACGCGTCGATAACCTGGCGATCGTGGATCTGGAGCGTTTCGTTCAAGCTCAAGACAGCGGTGGAACCTATCAGCGGGCGGTCGCGGAGCTTCGCAGCGGCCGCAAGACCACCCATTGGATGTGGTTCATCTTTCCGCAGATCGCCGGCCTGGGGCGCAGCGCCACGGCTCAGGCGTACGCGATCAGCGATCTCGCTGAGGCGCAGGCCTATCTCGCACATCCCATACTCGGACCGCGGCTGATCGAATGCGCCGAAATCGTCGCCGCGCAACAAGGACGCAGCGCTGAGCAGATATTCGGTGGCATTGACGCGATCAAGCTGCGCTCCTCGATGACGCTGTTTGCCCACGCCGCTCCTGATCAAACGATCTTCCAGCAAGTCATCGATCAGTACTACGACGGTCAAGATCCGGAGACTGCGCGTCGCCTGTAACAATTCCTTGATCGAACTTGATGCCAGGACTGGTCACCGTGTGCAATGTAGCTACGACTCGGCGCCGTGGTTTGAACGGCCAAATCGGCAGCTGAGTAGCTATCAGGGGAGGCACGCCTTGCCGGATCGGAGCGGCACAGCCAACGTGCTCACCATCATGATGACGGACGTCGTCGGCTCAACCGAGCTGCGGCGGGCGCGTGGCGATCGGGACGCCGACGGCATTCTCGCGTTACAGGCAGCGATCGTGCAGCATCAGGTCGCAGCTTTCGGTGGCCGGATACGCAAGTCCCTGGGCGATGGATTTCTCGTCTCCTTCCCCTCCAATGTTGCGGCGATCCGTGCCGCGGCGGCGATCCAGCAAGGGTTGGAGGAGCACAACGCCGCCGATCCACAACGCGCTGTCGAAGTCCGCATCGGCATTCACTCCGGCCAGGTGTCCGAGCGGGATGGCGACCTGCTCGGGCAAGCGGTGCATGCCACGGCCCGCGTCATGACAGAGGCGGTAGGCGGGGAGATCTTGATCACCGACGAGATACGAAAGGATGCCGAGCCGCAGCTGGACTACTCGTTCATCGACTCCGGGCTTTTCTGGCTACGGGGATTTCCGGAGCTGTGGCGGTTGTACGAGGTGTCGTGGAACGACACCTCAGCGGGGCCGCGATCCGGTGCCATGCCGGTGCCGCTCACCGCCTTCGTGGAGCGTGACGCCGAGCGAGCCCGGCTGCGTCGGCTGGTAGACGACGCGCTTGTTGGCCGTGGCAGGTTAGCTCTCGTCGCGGGCGAGGCAGGCGTGGGCAAGTCCCGCCTTGCTGCCGAGATCGGCGATGAGGCCCAGGCACGTGGCATGCGAGTTCTCACCGGGCACTGCGTGGAGATGAGCGGCACCCCGCCGTACCTGCCTTATGTAGAGATCATCGAGCAGGCAATCAGCAGCCCCCGCAGCTCCGCCGCCCTTCTCGAGGCGCTTGGTGACGTCGCTCCGGAGATAGCTCGTATCGCACCGGCACTGCGACGCGCTTTCCCAAACATTCCAGCACCTATCGAGTTGCCGGCGGAGCTGGGACGCCGTTATGTATGGAACAGCTTCAGCGAGTTCGTGGGACGTGCCGCGCAACGCCAGCCGCTGCTGCTTGTGCTGGAGGACCTGCACTGGGCAGGCGAGTCCACACTGCTGCTCACTGAGTATCTAGCGCCGTTGCTGCCCGACATGCCCGTACTGGTGCTCGGCACCTACCGGGACGACGAAGTGGACTTCCATCATCCCCTGGCCCGAGTCATCGGCCATCTCGGCCGCCGCCGGCTGGTGGAGCAGGTAAGCCTGCACCGACTGTCGTTCGATGGCGTACGCGCGATGCTGCAGGCTCTGGCCGGGCAGCCGGCACCGGAGCAATTGGCGCGACTGATCGACCGGGAGACCGAGGGCAATCCATTCTTCGTGGAGGAGGTCTATCTGCACCTCGTCGAGTCCGGTGTGCTGCTCGATGAGCATGGCCGAATGCGGGCTGACCTGCGGCTGGACGAGGTGGCGGTGCCCGAAAGCATCCGTGTGGTGTTGGGGCAACGGCTGGCACGCTTGGCCGCGTCGACCCGCGAGGTGCTGGTCGCGGCCGCAGTGTCGGGCAGGGTATTCGCCACAGAGCTCGTCGGCGAGATGGCCGACGCTGACCCGGACCTGCTGGTCGAGGCCTTCGACGAAGCCGAGCAAGCCAGGCTCATCCTCTCCGGCACAACCGCTGGCGAGCTCATGTTCAGCCACGAGCTCATCCGCCAGACGCTGCTGTCTGACGTCTCCGCCATCAAACGTGAGCGGCTACACCTGCAGGCGGCGGCCGCAATCTCCCGGCTCTACTCCGATGATCTTGAGGCACACGCCGGAGAGCTCGCCTACCACTTGTCCCATGCCGGGCGCGCCGGGGATAGGGACAGCTTGGTTCGCTACTTGGGGATCGCGGGTGAACGCGCATTCGACGCCGCAGCATTCGACGACGCGGTTGGGTACTTCGAGAAGGGACTGTCGCTCATCCCAGCCCCAGATCAGCTCCGCCATGCCCGGTTGCTGGAACGGTTGGCGATGGCGCTGCGCGGTGTCGGCCGTTGGGAGCACGCTCTGCGCACGATGGATGATGCATTGGATCGCTACCAGGCGCTCGGCGAAGTCGAGGCCATCGGTCGGTTGGGCTGGGCCATGGTGTACCAGCTGGTATGGACCGCCCGGCTAGCCGAAGGAGTGCAGGTCGGTCAGCGGACGCTGGCAGCACTCGGCGATACCGTTAGTGCCGACAAAGCTCGGCTGTTGTCAGCGCTGGCGTTTGCGATCAGCGTGAGCGGTGACTATGTCGTGGCGAAGGACATGTTCGAGCAGGCGCGTGCGCTTGCCGAGCAGGTGGGCAACGACCGGGCAATGGCCGACGTGCTGCACATGCAGACCATCCACCATTTCGTCTATGGCGAATTCACCGCTGGGATCCGGGTCGGCCTAATGGCCGCCGAGACATTTGAGCGAGAGAGTGCGCTCTGGGATCTCTGTAGCGTGCAGGCGTTCGTGATCTTCGAAGACGGCAATCTCGGCAGTCGCGAGCAGGCGACGCGCCTAGCGGACAAGACGCTAGGCCTCGCGCAGCGGCTGGGCCACCTCGGCGCGGCGTTCATGGTGCTTTCCGACCGGATCCGCGTGGCGGCGATGCTCGGTGATCTGCCGCAGGTGGAAGCTCTCGGTCCGCAGATCGTGGACATCGGCGAGCGCGGGGGACTGCCGTGGCGCTACTTGGGCCACCTTTACCTGGGCCTCGCTGCGCATCGCCGCGGCCATGCTGAACGCGCCGAGGCTCAGCTGCGAAAGGCCGTCGAGCTGGAGCCGCTGGGGGCATTCGCCGGCCAAAGCGCCGCGACCCTGGCACGACACCTCGCCTCCCGCGGGCGCGCCGAGGAGGTGATGGGACTCTTTGCCTCAGCTCAGTCGAAGCTGCCCAGCCTCGACCGGGTCAACGGCATTGGATCCTGGAGCTGCCTGCTCAACTTCGTGGAGGCGTTCTACCTTTGTGGTCTCCACGAGGAGGCGGCGGCATTGTCTCCGCTTGTCGAAAAAGTACTCAAGCTCGACAAGAGGTGGGTCAGCTACGACGGTCGGCTAGCGGAGACCCGTGCCGGTCTCGGCGCCGCGGCGGCTCGTCGCTGGGCGGAAGCCGAACGCCACTTTGGCATCGCCCGCGAGGTCGCCAAGCAGATGGGTAATCGGGTTGAGCTGGCCGACTTGGCGCGTCTGGAGGCCGCGATGCTGCTCGACCGCAGCGGAGAAGGGGACCACGAGCGCGCCGCGGAGATGCTCGAGGAGGCCTGGTCTGCTTACCGCAGCTTCGGCATGCCCGCCTTCGCTGCGGAGGCCGAACGCCTACTAGGTATTGCCAGGGTTTAGCGGTATTGCGCGTGCCGACGGCGGTTTTCGCGTCGAATCTGACGATCGACGAACGCTACCGTGGCTAATCGGCCACAGGGTGACGACGTAGGGTAACGGGCAGGTCCGCAGCTCAGCACTAAACACGGAGGCAGTCCTTGTCGGATCGCAGCACTTCGGCCAAGGTGCTCACGATCATGATGATCGACGTCGTCAGCTCGACCGAGCTGCTGCGGGCGCCCGGCGATCGGGCTGACGACATCCACGCCTTACAAGCAGCGGTTGTGCAGCACCAGGTCGCAGCCTTCGGTGGCCGGGTGCACAAGTCTTTGGGCGACGGGTTCCTGATCTCCTTCCCTTCCAGCGTGGCCGCGGTGCGTGCCGCCTCAGCCATTCAGCGGGCGTTGCACGAGCACAACACCGCCGACCCCCAGCGCTTCATCGAGCTCCGCATCGGTATCCATACCGGCGAGGTCACCGAGCGTGACGGGGATCTATTCGGCCAGGCAGTGCACGCTGCGGCGCGGGTCATGGCCGAGGCGGGCGGAGGCCAGATATTAACCACCGACGATGTCCGCAAGTTCACCGAGCCGCAGCTGAATGTGTCTTTTTCTGATTGGGGGCTGTTCTGGCTGCGGGGGTTCCCAGAGAGCTGGCGGCTGTACGAGGTGTCCTGGAACGACACCTCTGCGGGGGTGCGGCCCAGTGCGGTGCCGGCGCCGATGACCCCGTTTGTTGAGCGGGCCGCCGAGCGGGCCAGTCTGCGCAGGCTCCTCGACGACACGCTGGCTGGACACGGGAGGCTCGGCTTGATCGCCGGCGAGGCGGGCGTCGGTAAATCGCGGCTGGTGGCGGAGATCAGCGATGAGGCCGAGGCGCGCGGGATCCGAGTGCTCACCGGACACTGCGTAGAGATGAGCGGCGCCCCGCCTTATCTGCCATATGTGGAGACCATTGAGCAGGCGATCAACAATCGACGTAGCCCGCTGGCTTTGCGCCAGGCGCTCGGCGACGTCGCAGCCGAAATCGCACGTATCGCGCCAGCGGTGCGCCGCGCGTTCCCCGACATTCCACCGCCTGTCGAATTGCCAGCAGAGCTCGCCCGCCGCTACATGTGGAACGCCTTGAGCGAGTTCATGAGCCGCGCCGCGCAAGTCCAACCTTTGCTGCTGGTCCTGGAGGATCTGCATTGGGCCGACGACTCC
>JBKPEY010000420.1:0-21622 GCA_046744405.1 Actinomycetota bacterium | reverse complement strand
CGGTGAGGCGAAGGAAGACATGAGGTCGAACTCACCCTCGCGTTCACATTCGTCGAGCAGCTCCCGGATGGCTTGATCGACCAAGCCTGCGTAGCCTGCCATGCGCCGTGGCGTGAACGCCGGCGCGGCGAGCCGGCGGATGCGTGTGTGATCTGGTGGATTGAGTTCCAGCAAGGACAGGTCGAGTCCAGCCTGGTTCGCAAGGTCCTCACTTCCGTCGATCGGGCTCACGCCGAACCTTCGATTTCGCAGTACTTCATTGCACAGGCGATGGCTAGTGGTGCTGTAGTTGCCAAGGCGGGTCGGCAACATTGGGCCGCGGGCCCGCATCTCTTCGTAGATCTCGTAGGGGTCTGTATGGCCGTTCGGCAGGATTAGACGGCTGAAGAGGTCGCCTCGGACATGCGCCCAATAGAGCACCCGGGCTCGTTCCCTATACATGCCGCCGATGAACTTGGCTGTCTGAATCGCCTTAGTCGCGGTCGTCATGGGCAGCTAATCGATGATCAAGGCCCGGTCATCGGGTTGATCCGAACGGTCTGACCCTGGCAGGTGACGACCACCTCAGGTGGAATCTCACCTTGAGTGATATGTCCCTCTGCTGGATTGTCTCCACCTGGCACGTTGGCGAATCGCACGCCGATTGGCGCTCCGTGAGCGCAGCCGTAGCGCCAGAGCTGGGCGCTGTCGGTCAGACCAATGCCCAAGAGCTCATTGGCGTTGACATCGAATCGATCACTACCTGCGACAACGAGGACATCACCGTATTGAGCGGCGACGATCCGCCCGGAGATCCTGGCTCCCTCAGGCGTGTGGCCGATCACGGGGGACAAGGAGACGGCGAGGCTGTGGGTCGACAGCTGCTGATAACCGGCGTAGGCAGTCACCGTGTGACAGGTAAACCCGCTGATGACCAGCGTCTTTGCCGGTTCTTGCTGCGGGGAGACAGTGCTTGGCTGATCAAGGATCCAGGCCCCGCAGGTGAAGTGCACCTCGTCAGCCGGACTGGCGTAGGTCAACTCGTTAACCCTCTTGTTGGCCATGATCGTGGCTGGCCATCCGACGGCGGCGGTGATGATCAAGATGCCGATTACGATCAGAGCGCGGCCCACGAACGCCCTCTCTCGGCGCGGCGGCCACGCTTGGTAGACGACCCAGACCGCGACCCCGATCAGCAACCCGGTGAGATAGAGCAGCACCGTGCTCGGCGTCCACAGGGCGGCGAGTCGCAAGGCCACCGTGTTGTCTTGGAGTCTGGCAGCGGCATCACGCATTGCCGGAGCGAACAACGAACGTCCGACTGCGATCGGTGCCGGAATGATGATCGCGTAAGCAATAAGGACAGGCAAGCCGCTGTGCCAGGTCTTCACCGGCAGCGGACCCAGGTTGTCGAGGAAACCGTGCAGAGCCGCGTAGCCGGCGCTGAAGACCCACGTAAACAGCAGCAGCACGCCGACCAGCGACGTTGACAAGCTCCCCCGAGCGGCGAGTCCGATGACGATCGTCAGCGCGGCCACCAGACCAAGGGCTGCAGGGGCCAGCATCGCGGTACGGCCGAGCCAGTGACGGGTCCGCGACAGCCAGAACAAAGCAAAGGCGCACACCAGCAGCACCAGAGCCGGAAGTCCCCATTGACCGTTCTGCGCGCCGACCTGCGGCTGGCCCTCACTGGTGAGCGCAACTGAGGCCAACGGGGCAAGCTGCGTCAGCCACAGGTTGCTGGCTGGAAATGCAGTGGTCTCAGGGATCCAATAGTGGATGAAGAACACCCACTGGGCTCCCAGGGAAATGATCAACGGAACGGTAGCGGCGTGCCTGATCTTTCGGGAGTCCTCTGCGCTTTCTGGCGCAGCTGACCCGAGCGACCCCACGTCCGGTCGCGTCGCCAGCGGGTTGGAGTACGCGATCTTACTCACGACGGGGTGCCGCTCATTCTCATGGTTTACCCAGTATTGTCCGCCGCAACGAATTCAACGCGCTCATGAGGAACGAGCCGCCGCAAAGCCTCTCGATCCGATTGGCTGCCGACAGATAGTCCTCTCGCGCGCTCCTCGGCCGATCGCAGTGCTTGATCAACACCGATGCGCAGTGTGGAGTCATCCTCCAGGGATCGCACCGAGATGAGCCGCCCCGGGCTGCCATCGACCTGCTTGAACCATGCGCGCACCAGATCCTCATATGAATCTGCCACGGCGGCCACGAAATGCAGGCCGCGATCTTCGTAGAGGTCGCCGCAGACTTCTCGGACCCGGCTTCCCTCATAGGCGCCCGGTTCACGATCGACGACCGCGATGACAGTGGCCGAATTGCCGACTTTGGCGCCGGCAATGCCTCGCACTTCTGGGTCTGCATGGCGCCGCCAAATGCGCCGTAGTCGGGCATCCATGCTCAGTTCCATGGGGCGTGATGGTGAAGCGGCGCGTGGCATCGGGTTCGGCAGCGGCCGAGGAATTGAGTTTGACGGCTCCACCTTCGGCGATTTGGTCTGTGGCAGCGGTACCGAGATCGGGCCATCCTTGGGCCAGGTGATCTCGCGAACCTCGAAGTCTCGACGAACCAGGGTGTTGCCGGCGAAGGATCTTGGCAGCCACCGTTCAGCCAACTCCTGCTGCACGCTTGGGCGACGCAGGTCGGCAAGGCGGTTCATCTTGACCGCCGCATGCATCCCGGTCGCCACGTCGGACTCGACTCGCTGCAGCAAAGAGGCCTCGAGCTCGGTTCCGAACTCAGCGGCCAGGCCAGCCACCGAGGCGTATTGGTCGCGATCGGACAGCTCCACGGTCACCCGAACGGTGCATTTCTCAATGTCGCGGCCGTCCATCGTTATGAGATGGTCGACGGTCACATCAAGCTCGACAGGCGCGGTATTGACAGCGAGTACTTGCACAGGGCGCAGCGAGGGGAGCAGCCCGGGCGTGAGGTATTCACCGGGGAACTTGAGCCGGGGCGGGCTGTCCTGCTCGAAAAGGACCACAACCGTATTCGGCTGGACGGTCACCATGCGATCTAGTGGATGCGGGTCGCCGGTGAGCTTCATGCCAAGCGAAGGTTCCTCAGCGGGGGGCCACTCCGGCTCGCCAGGGACCTTCGGCAGCTGCCGATCAGAACCAACCCGACCGAAGACTGAGGTCCACTTCTTGCCGACCACTGACGCCCCTTTCGCGCTCGTATCCAGTGTCTCGGCTCATGTATATCAATACCAGTCGTACGGGTGTGTGAATCTGATTTGTGTTGCGGATCGGAACATCAGCACAAATGCTTTCAGCTGTCGCGAGAGATGCGGCCGCCGTGTCAGGAAGGGCTGGCATGCTGTGCTGCGTGGCGGCATCGAAGTCTCCGTTCGGTCGGCTGGTTCTGGTCAATGGGCCAGAGGCTTTGTTGGCCGACCGCGCCGTTGATGGTCTGTGTCGCCGCATGCGATCGGAGTCGCCTGGTGTGGAGATCTCAGAGATCGAGGCAGCTCGGCTGGATGCTGGCAAGCTTGCTGAGATCACCAGTCCATCGCTGTTTTCCAGCCGTCGCGCTGCGGTGATTTCCGATCTGGAGAACCTGCCTCCCGAGCTCGATGCCGAGCTGGTGAACCTAGCAGCTGCCCAGATATCTGACCTTTCGGTAATCGCGGTGCATCGGGGAGTACCAAAAGGCAAGGCGCTGCTCGAGAAGCTGAAATCCGCTGGAGCGGAGGTCATCGAATGTGCGCCCGTCAAGACCTGGGAGCTGCCCCAGTTCGTTTCCGCGGAAGCCAAGCGGGCTGGTAGCTCCATCGATGCTGGTGCGGCAACCGCGCTGGTGGAGGCCATCGGACACGATCTACGGTCATTGGCCGCAGCTGTCACGCAACTCGTCTCCGATGGCGAGGGCGGTCCGATCACCGCCGATCAAGTGCGCCGTTACTTCGGTGGTCGGGCTGAGGTGACCAGTTTTGCGGTGGCAGATGCGACACTGGCTGGGCGTACCGGGGTGGCCATGGAGCAACTGCGCTGGGCGTTGGCAACTGGTGTAGCCCCCGTACTGATCACCAGTGCCCTGGCCTCGAGCATTCGGGGTCTGGGCAAGCTGATCACGGCGGGCGGCGGGCAGCGAGAAGCCGATCTGGCACGCGAAGTGGGGGTGCCGCCGTGGAAGCTGAAGTCCATGCGCTCCCAGGCGCGCGGTTGGGATCAAGGGCGTCTTGCTGCGGCGCTGAAGGCTGTTGCGGTGGCTGATGCCGATGTCAAAGGTGCCGCTGATGATGCTGCGTTTGCGTTAGAACGAGCCGTGCTCAGCGTTTCCGGCTTGCGCCACTAGATGCAGTCTCTTTACGGGCCGACGCAGTGCCTTTGCGCCCAGAGGTGCGTCCTGAGGCAGCCTCTTTACGCGGCTTCTTGCCGGACGCTTCCACGCGCGCTGCCTTGGCCGCGACGGCAGACTTGCGATTGGCGGCCTGGTTTTTGTGAATGATGCCTTTGGATGCAGCCTTGTCCAAGGCGCGGGAGGCGGCCTGCGCCAACTCGGTGGCTTGGGCGACCTCACCAGCGTCAGCGGCGTCACGGAACCGACGAATGGAGGTCTTCAGCGCCGACTTGGTCGCCTTGTTACGCTGACGAGCCTTCTCGTTGGTCTTGATTCGTTTGAGCTGGGACTTGATGTTCGCCACGACCGGCCTCTGGAACTCCTCGGTAATGTGTGGGGCGCTGGTGGGCAGCGCGACGGACCACGCTACCAGCGGTCCCGCAGACGGGCCAAATTCGCAATAGCAGGTGAGGATGTCGGTTGTGAGTCCCGTGTACGCGCCGCCGCCGGGCCGCACTGATCCCTCGAGCATTCGCAACTTCTGCATCATCGCGCATATCGATCACGGCAAATCGACCTTGGCCGATCGGATGCTGCAGCTGACCGGTGTGGTCGATGAGCGGTCGATGCGCGCCCAGTATCTCGATCGGATGGACATCGAGCGGGAACGCGGTATCACCATCAAGTCCCAGGCCGTCCGAATGCCTTGGCAGATTCACGGTGACCGGACCAACGCGGGAGCCGCCGAGACCTACGTGCTGAACATGATCGACACCCCGGGCCATGTGGACTTTACTTATGAGGTCTCCCGGTCTCTGGCTGCCTGTGAAGGCGCCGTGCTCCTCGTCGATGCCGCGCAGGGCATTGAAGCCCAAACGCTGGCCAACCTCTACCTCGCCATAGATGCCGACCTGCACGTCATTCCAGTTCTGAACAAGATCGACTTGCCCAGCGCCCAGCCCGACAAGTACGCCGCCGAGCTGGCCAAGATCGTGGGCTGCGACCCGAATGAGGTGCTCCGAGTTTCGGCGAAGACGGGGGAGGGCGTGGCCCAGCTGTTGGATGAGATCGTCGCCCAGATACCTGCACCGGTTGGTGATCCGTCTGCTCCGGCCAGGGCGTTGATCTTCGACTCCGTCTATGACACCTACCGAGGAGTCGTCACCTACGTCCGCGTCGTGGACGGCGCACTATCCCACCGCGAACGCGTATTGATGATGTCCACCAAGGCAGCTCACGAGACATTGGAAGTCGGCGTGATCTCACCCGAACCGAGCAAGGCGGCGTCCCTTAGTGTAGGTGAGGTCGGCTACTTGATCACCGGCGTGAAGGATGTCCGGCAGTCCCGAGTGGGCGACACTGTGACGTCGCTGAACCGGCCCGCCGCCCATGATCTGGGTGGCTATCGGCCTCCGAAGCCAATGGTGTTCGCTGGCCTCTATCCGATCGACGGTGCCGACTATCCGGAGTTACGGGAAGCCTTGGACAAGCTGCAGCTCAACGACGCTGCGCTGAGTTACGAGCCAGAAACCTCGAGTGCTCTCGGGTTCGGATTCCGGATCGGCTTCCTTGGCCTGCTGCACATGGAGATCGTCCGAGAGCGTCTGGAGCGGGAGTTTGATCTTGATCTGATCTCCACCGCGCCCAATGTTGTCTACCGGGTGATCATGGAAAATGGCACCGAACTCGAGGTAACCAATCCGTCGGAGTATCCGACCGGAGGCAAGATAGCGGAGGTGTACGAGCCGGTCGTCAAGGCCACGATCTTGGCTCCGGCAAGCTACATCGGCAGCATTCTTGAGCTTTGTCAGAATCGTCGTGGAATCCAGCACGGCATGGACTATCTGTCCGAAGATCGAGTTGAGATCCGCTACACCCTGCCGCTGGCTGAGATCGTTTTTGATTTCTTCGATGCCCTGAAGTCGCGTACCCGGGGTTATGCCAGTTTGGACTATGAGCCTTCCGGGGAAGAGGCTGCCGACCTGGTCAAGGTCGACATCTTGTTGCACGGCGAACCTGTCGACGCCTTTTCGGCGATCGTGCATAAAGACAAGGCCTACTCATACGGGGTGATGATGACCGCCAAGTTGAAAGAACTCATCCCTCGGCAGCAGTTCGAGGTTCCGGTACAGGCCGCCATCGGGTCACGGGTGATCGCGCGGGAGACCGTCCGGGCAGTCCGCAAAGATGTGCTGGCGAAATGTTATGGCGGTGACATCACTCGAAAGCGCAAGCTGCTCGAAAGGCAGAAAGAGGGCAAAAAGCGCATGAAGATGGTCGGTCGAGTCGAGGTGCCGCCCGAGGCTTTCGTGGCAGCCCTCTCCGGTGCCGCAGAGGCAGCGAAGGTTGATAGGAAATAGTCTGCTGGTACTAGTCCAACAAAGGTGGGAGTCATCGGTGTTTGCGGTTCAGTTTACCGAGTACGGCGAGCCGGAAGTCCTTCGCGTCGGGGAGGCGCCAGAGCCTCACGCGGGACCTGGACAGATTCGGATCGCGGTACGAGCGGCCAGCGTCAATCCGGCTGACTGGAAGTTCGTCTCGGGCATGTACGCGCAAGGCAAGCCCCTTGAGGGCACCGGATATCCGGGCTACGACGCCGCCGGCGTCGTCGACGAGGTTGGGGAAGGCGTAACGGACGTGGCCGTGGGCGACGAGGTGTTTGGCAGCGGCAACCACACGCAGGCTGAGTATGCGGTCCTCGATGCCTGGGCTCACAAACCGGCGTCTGTGGACTGGGCCGTCGGGGCGGCGGCTGGCGTAGTGAGTGAGACGGCCGAGCGGGTGTTACGCCTGCTGGGCGTCACCGAAGGCAGCACGATCTTCATCGATGGTGGTTCTGGTGGGGTCGGCTCGACCGCGAGTCAGATCGCGAAAGCGCGAGGCGCCACAGTGATCGCCTCAGCGAGTGAGGCCAACCAGGATTACCTCCGCGAGATCGGCGCCACCCCCGTCGTTTACGGCCAAGGTATGGTCGAGCGCGTACGTGCGCTAGGTCTCAAGATCGACGCCGTGCTCGACGCGGTTGGCAAGACACCGATTGAGGACCTAATCAGCCTGGCTCCTGAGCCGTCTCAGGTCGTCTCCATCGCGAATTTTGCAGCCGCTGCATCCGGCGCGCGAGTCACCGGTGGCGGTGCGGACAGCCAGCCCATGAAGGCTCTCGCTGAGGCGGCGGACTTGTTGGAACAGAGCAAGCTGGTGATCAAGTTCCAGACGTTTCCCTTCGATCGAGTCGTTGAGGCGTACCAGATCAGCTACAACGGTCACGCCCGTGGGAAGCTCGTCCTCATCCCGTAGTCCAGCTCGGCGAGACCGGTAGCAAGATCGATCCGGGCTCGCCAACCGAGAATGCGCTCGGCTGCCGAACAATCGGCTGTGATGTGCCGTACGTCGCCCAGCCGGTAAGCCCCTGTCACGACGGGTGTCGGGCCGCACAAGATTCGACTCAGCTCGGTTGCCATCTGCCCGACCGTCGTCACCCACGGGGTCCCGATGTTGAGCGGCGTCAGCCCGGCAGGCAGTGGCGCATCAAGAGCAGCAAGTACTGCCGCCGCGACGTCTGATACCTGGATGAAGTTGCGCCGTTGGCCGCCGTCCTCAAAGACTCGCGGCGGTTCACCGCGCAGCAGACTGTCGGTAAAGATCGACGCGACGCCGGCGTACGGGGTGTCGCGCGGCATCCCAGGCCCGTAGACGTTATGGAACCGCAGAGCGGCGACCTTTCCTCCCGTCTCGCGGCTCCACGTCGCGGCGAGATGCTCACCGTGAACCTTGGTCGCGGCGTAAGTGTTGCGTGGATCCAGCGGTGCCGACTCGGTGACGAGGCCGGGAATCAGATCATCACCGCAGCGGGGGCATCGCGGATCAAAGCGCCGCGCGTTCAGATCACTTCGCAGCCGCGGCCACGGGCGCACGAGGCCGTGATCGAGGCAGCGGTAGCTGCCCTCGCCGTAGACCACCATCGATGACGCGTACAACAGGCGCAAGATCCTGTGCTCTGCCGCCGTCCGCAGCACAAGCGCAGTCCCATAGTCGTTCTGTAACACGTAGGAGTCGATGTCTGAGATGTTGACTCCCAAACCAACTTTTGCGGCCAGATGGATAACACCGTCACAGCCAGCAGCCGCCACCCGTAATCGATCATGATCGAGGATGTCGTCCTTCGGGTCGAGTGCTCGGTCGAATACCCGAACCTGATGCCCGGCGGCCCGAAGTTGATCATGAACCGAGCGACCGATGAAACCGGCGCCTCCGGTAAGCAGCACTTTCATGTGGAACGGCCAACGGGACTCGAGGCTGGCAGGGATACCTCGAAGCGACAGCCTCCGGCGACATTGCGTACCGAGATCTCGCCTTCATGCGATTCAACGACCCCCCGGGCAATGGCCAGCCCCAGACCCGCTCCACCGTCGTCGCCGCTGCGCGAGGGAGTGCCTCGCCAGCCGGCGTCGAAGACTCGGGGAAGGTTTGCTTCCGGAATTCCGCCACAGCTGTCAATGACAGCGACCGAAATGTGACCGTCGTTCGCGCGTCGACCCTCCAGTCTTACGACAAGGCCAGGGTCGGTGTGGCGGATGGCGTTTGTGGTCAGGTTCGTCAGTGCGCGGGCAAGATCGTCCGAGCGGCCGAGCACCGCCAACCGGTCGTCGGTTGGAAGATCAACTTGTAGCCGTACGCCTTGGGTCCCGGCCGAGGCGGTTGACTCGGATGCCACGTCACTGATCAGCTCGGTGAGAGACACCATGGTCTGTGGCTTGGCTTGCCGAGTGCCCTGCACCCGGGAAAGCGCGAATAGGTCATCAACGAGAACACTCATCCGGGCCACGGTGGCTCGAAGGTGCGACAACGCTCGCGGCACATCGGTGATCACCCCGTCCTCGAGCCCCTCGGACAGAGCGCGCAGACCGGCCAGCGGCGTACGCAGGTCATGGGACATGAAGCTGACCAGTTCTTGGCGAGACTGTTCGGCGGCTCGCTGGCGTGCCCGCGCCTCGGCGAGAGTGCGGCGGGTTTCGGCAAGGTCCGCCAGAACTTCGGCAAGCTCTCGAGGTGCGGCAACCTCAGATACCGCGGCGGTCGTCACCGGTGCGCTGCTGGCGGTGTCGGAGACCAGTTGGTGAAGGCCTGCGCCGACCTGTCGTGAGGCGCTGGCGATTCGCCGTACCACCAGCCAAGCGCCAACCGCCGCCAGCAACAGTGCGGTCAACAAGGCGATCAAGATCACTAATGAGTCGTGAGGGGAGAGAAACATCAATTGGACATTGATCAATACCGTGGTCGCCACAGCCACCACCGGCAGCAACGTGGCGATAGTCAGCTGCTGCCGGAGCGATCGGTAGCGCAGCACATGCAGCAGTGCCAGCCCGATCAATCCGACGGCGATGCAGCTGGCCAACGTCAGTCCGATGATGATCAACAGGTCTGTCATGATCAGCTGTCCTCGCTAACCAGCTCATCTTCGCGGGCCGCTCGATAGCCGAAGCGCCCGACCGTCAGTACCAGCGTCGGATCGGATGGATCCCGCTCAAGCTTTTCGCGGAGCCGCCGTACGTGCACGGTGACGGTGGAGGTGTCGCCGAAGTCCCAACCCCAGACCCGCCGCAGGAGCTGATCTTTGCTGAAGGTCTCGCCGGCGTGGCTGGCCAGGAACGCCAGCAGATCGAACTCTCGCATTGTCAACGCCAGCAACCGACCCGACCTACGGGCTTCACGGGCCGCCGAGTCGATCGTTACCGGCCCAAGACTTACGGTTGAGTTCAGCAGCGGTGTCCCTGCCAGCCGCTCCGTACGCCGCAGCAGCGCCTCCACGCGCAAGACCACTTCTCGCGGCGAGAAGGGCTTGACGACGTAATCATCGGCCCCGGTCTCCAGGCCGACCAGACGATCTTCCTCCTCGCCACGCGCAGATAGCACGATGACGCACGCTTGATCCCCACTGCGGCGCTGCCGGCGCAGTACTTCCAGGCCTGAGAGCCCGGGCAACATGATGTCCAAGATGACGACATCAGGAGCGACCCGCTGCCACATTTGCAGTGCGTCGTTCCCATCCCCGCTCGAGTCGACCTGATATCCGGCTCGGCTGAGATAGGCCTTCAGTACCTCTGCCATCGTGACGTCGTCCTCGACGACCAGAACCCGGGCTGCCATGATCAACAGCCTAGGCAGCCGGAATTGCTGCGGCCACCGGTATGGACTGCGGTCCTTCGGGCGTAAGCGAGCTGAAAGCGATCAGCCACTGCCGAGTGCTGACCATTCACCCTAGCGTCGAGACATGATCGCCGATCTGGGCGAGGTCGAGGTCATTCTGCCTTGCCTCAACGAGGCCCAGGCGCTGGGCTGGGTGATTGGTCGGATGCCCGCTGAGGTGCGGTCGATCCTGGTCGACAACGGCTCCACCGACGGCTCAGTCCAGGTCGCTCTTGATCATGGTGTAGCCGTTGTTCACGCTCCGCAGCGCGGATACGGTGCGGCCTGCCATGCGGGTTTGTTAGTCGCAACCGCACCGGTGGTCGCGGTGATGGACGCCGACGCGACCTTGGATCCCCAACAGATCGACCGTGTCGTGGCGCCAATTCTCGATGGCACCGCCGATTTGGTGATTGGCCGTCGCCGCCCCGTAACCGCGCGGGCTTTCCCGTGGCCGCTGCGACTTGCGAACCGGGAGCTGTGTCGGCGGGTGCGGCGACGTACCGGCCTCAAGCTTGGCGATCTTGGCCCAATGCGAGCGGCCCGTCGTGAGGAGCTGCTCGGCCTGCAGCTAGGAGACCGCCGGTCGGGTTATCCGGCCGAGACAGTGGTACGTGCTGCTGATGCGGGATGGCGGATCGTGGAGGTTGGTGTCGACTATCTGCCGCGTCAGGGACGGTCCAAGGTGACCGGGTCACCCCTGGGGGCTTGGCGAGCCGTACGCGACATGAGCGCCGCACTGCGAACTCCGCTCGACACCGCGTTGCGGGTGCCATGAGTGATCTCGCTGGGACCGTCATCGTGCTGGCCAAGGAGCCGGTGCCAGGTCGGGTCAAGACGCGCTTGCAATCTGAATTCAGCGCGATCGAGGCAGCACAGCTGGCAGCCGCCGCGATCGAAGATACTGTCGCGGCCGTACGAGCCTCGTCGGCGACCCGGCGGATTCTGGCATGGGAAGGCAATCCGGCCCAATGGCAGCGGGGCTTCCAGGTCGTTGGTCAGCCGCCGGGAACGCTCAATGTCCGGCTGGCTGCTGCGTTTGCGGCTGCCGTCGCGGAGCCGACCGACGAACCAGCCCTGTTGATCGGGATGGATACGCCGCAAGTCACCGCGCAGCTGCTGGACAGCGACTGGGAAGGAGCCGATGCTGTGCTGGGGCTCAGTGAGGACGGCGGCTTTTGGGCGATAGGCCTACGCCACGGTTATCCAGCCGGGCTCTTCGAGGGAATACCCATGTCTACTAGCCGCACCGGTTCGGCGCAGTTGGCCCGGCTGTTCGATCTGGGCATGACCGTCAAACTGCTGACGCCGCTGCGCGATGTCGATCAGCCAACCGACGCCGAAGAGGTGGCAAGGCAGGTTCCCAGGCTGGTTTTCTCGCAGCGTTACCGGGAGCTAACGAGCCAGCGCGCGTGCCAACCCTGCGACCGCCTCTTCGATGCGGCCTATGCAGGGATGACCACGATCAGCAATGCGACTGAGACACTCATCGGAGAGGAGACCACCCTGCCGCTCGATATCCCGCGTTGGTCTGGCCTTGCGGATGCGGTCGACCTGGTGGTCGTGGCACGCTGTGAGCCACCGGTGATCGATCTTGGTTGTGGCCCTGGACGGATGGTGCAAGCCCTCAGCGAATCGGGCCGGCCGGCGCTCGGTGTCGACATGTCCTCGGTGGCGGTAGAGATGAGCATGACACGGGGCGGCTTGGCACTGCGGCGCCGGATCGAGGAACCACTGCCAGCCGAAGGGCGCTGGGGCACAGCACTGCTGATGGATACCAACATCGGACTTGGCGGTGACGTGGCGGCGCTGCTTGCTCGCTGTGTGGACTTGGTCATCCCAGGCGGCTTGATCATCTGCGAAGTCGATCGGGTGCCTGAACGACATGAGGTGCACAGCGTCGTACTACAAATCCGAGACGTGGTCTCGGCGCCATTGCCGTGGGCGCGGATCGGGGCTGCTGCGCTTATGCAGGTAGCCACATCGCTCGATCTGTTGCTCGTGGAGGAGTGGAGCAGTGGTGATCGGGCATTTGTTGCGCTGCGGTCGATGAACGGAATCCGGCGGTGATCTTGGAGCCCCAACGGCTCAGGTTGGCCCGCTGGGCGCTCGATCGCAGGATGATCATTGCCGCAGTTCTCATCATCTTGGTGAATCTCGTCATGATGATCACCCTCGTGCATCTGCACTGGTTCGGCCGAGTGATCGCTGTCGTCGGCGTGATCTTCTTGGTGCTGGTGATCTTCGTTCGCAAAGAGGCGGCCAGCGTGCCGATCTGGTTCATCGTTGCGGTCACCATCGCGGTTCAGATACCCGATCTGTTCTTGGTGCCAAGGACCAGTGACGATGCCTACCGCTACGTCTGGGACGGCCGGGTGCTGTTGGCTGGCATCGACCCGTACCAATTCGTGCCGGCCGATCCAGCCCTTGTGCAGCTGCGCGATCCGGTGCTCTTCCCAGACGGGCAGCCGCCCCTCATCAACAGGCCTGGCGTGCCAACGATCTATCCACCAATTGCGCAGCTGTGGTTTGCGCCGATCGCGTTCATTACGCCATGGGCGGTTGGAACTCTTGGTGTCCAGATTGCGGCGGCCGTGGCGGTCGTGGTGACGACGTGGCTTTTGGCACGGTTCCTCGGTGACCGTCGTGGCTGGTCGCTGCTCTATGGTGCCTGCCCTGCCGTGGCACTGGAAGCGGCGAACGGAGCTCACCTGGACGCCATCTCCGCGCTGTGTGTTTTCGGGCTTGGTTGGGCCGCCGTCCGGCGACGGCATTGGCTCGCCGGTGTCTTTCTTGGCCTGGCGGCTGGCATCAAGCTGGTTCCGTTGCTGCTGATCCCGGCCTTCCTGCGACGTGGTCGGTGGCGCACCGCATTGACTGGTGTCGGCATGCTAGCGGCGTCTTACGTCCCACACCTTGTGGCCGTCGGTGTCTTGGTGGTGGGCTTCTTGCCTGGCTATTGGCGCGAAGAGGGCTACGACGGAGCCCGCCGGTTCGCCCTGCTCGGCTGGCTACCTGAACATTGGCGTACGCCTGCTGCCCTGCTGCTCTCGGCATCATCCGCGCTCATCGCCGTGGTGCGCTCCTCGCGGGAGCCGGTGCTGCTGACCTGCTGCTGGCTCTACGGTTGCTCATTCTTGATTGCCACACCGATCTATGCCTGGTATGCCTTGCCCTTCGTCGTTCTGGTGATCATGGCGGGCCGCCTGGAGTGGCTTGCGGTGTGGGTCGCGCTCTATGTGGCGTTCATCTTCGATCATGAGACCTTCATCCAACCACTCGGTTTTGGAGCGGCACTCGGTGTCGTCGTGCTCGCTGGATACCGCAGACGGCATGGAGCTGGCGCCGCCCGGCTAAGGTCTCCACCGAAAACGCTGAAAGCTTCACTCCAGTTGAAGTTTCGGCATCGAGTCCAGGCGTAAATCCCGGATTGCGTGCTCCGATCGGGTGAAGTTCCAGCGAATCGACGTTCAAATTGCAATGCATCGTGCCGGCACTAACCTCGAACCATGCCGTCGGCCATGCCTGAAGGACAGCCTGCGCCAAGCGACGGCTCGCTTGGAGAGCAAGCCCGGTCCGAGGTTGCGCACCGACCTTTCGGCATTTACATCCACGTGCCGTTTTGCACCACACGTTGCGGTTACTGCGACTTCAACACCTACACCGCCGCCGAACTCGGGACTGAGCCAGGAGCGAGTCGCGCCGGATATGTTGATGCCGCGATTTCAGAGCTCGAGTTGGCCACCCGAGTGCTGGGTCCGGATGCGCCTGAGGTCTCAACGATCTTTGTGGGCGGCGGCACTCCGACGGTGTTGCCGCCGGATGATCTTGGTCGGTTGATCACGGCCGTGCGCGAGCGTTTCGGGCTGGCTGAGGATGCGGAGGTGACCACCGAGTCAAATCCGGAATCGATCGATGCCGCGGGTCTGCGCAGGCTGCGCGAGCGGGGCTTCAATCGAATCTCGTTCGGCATGCAGTCTGTCGTGCCACACGTGCTCGCAACCCTCGACCGAACGCACTCGCCGGGCCGTGCACAGCAAGCCGTCGCCGAAGCAAAGGCGGCTGGATTCGCCAACACCAGCCTTGACCTGATCTATGGCACGCCGGGGGAGTCGGCGGACGATTGGCGGGCCAGCCTCGATGCTGCGCTTGCTGCTTCGCCGGAGCACATCAGCGCCTACGCATTGATCGTGGAGCAAGGCACTCGGCTGGCTGCTCGGATCCGGCGCGGTGACCTTCGGCCGCCGGATGATGATGATCTAGCCGACAAATACCTGATCGCGGAGGAGCGACTCACCGACGCCCACTACACGGCCTATGAGCTGAGCAACTGGTCCACCAGCAGCGCGACCCGCTGCCGGCACAACCTGAGCTATTGGCGAAGTGATCATTGGTGGGGGATCGGGCCGGGAGCTCACAGCCACGTCGGCGGTGTGCGGTGGTGGAACGTCAAACATCCGCAGACGTACGCGTCCCGGCTTTCTGAAGGCAAGTCCCCGGCGCATGCACGAGAGGTGCTTACGCCGGAGGACAAACGGGTGGAGCGCATCCTGTTGGAGCTGCGCCTCGCTGATGGCCTCGCCACCTCACTGCTGACCAGTACCGAGCGAGATCGCATTGCCGATCTTTGCGTCCGTGGCCTCGCCACGGTCCAGGACGGCAAGTTGATCTTGACCCTTGCTGGCCGGCTGGTCGCCGATGGTGTGATTCGCGATCTAGTGGATTAGCTCTGTTGGTCACGCGCCTTGCCAGTGGTCGCACGAGTGACCAGTTTGACGGGGAGCAGCACCTGACGCGGCTGGCTCTCTGGGTCGATGAGCAGCCGCCCCACGTGTTGACCCTTTTCACGGATCGGTTGATGAACCGTCGTCAGGGCGGCCGCCTGTGCCGCCGCAATGTCGTCAAACCCGCAAATCGATACCTCTGCCGGGACGCTGAGGCCCCGCCTTGCCAACGCTTGTAGTGCCCCCAACGCCAGCACGTCGCTCAAGCCCACAATTGCCGTCGGAATTCGATCATGATCAAGAAGCCATTGGGTAGCCGTGGCACCAGACTGAGTCGAGTTATGACCACCCGAAATGATCATGACTTGTCCAGCGAGCGCTTGCTGTAGACCAGCCACCCGAGCGGCGTAATCCAGGAAGCCCAGCTCATTTTCTTGCAGGCGTCGACCCGGACTCCCGGCCGGCTGGTTGGTTTCGACCAGAACAGCAATGTCACGGTGGCCTAAGCGGGCGAGGTGTTCACCTACCGTGACACCGGCGGCGAAGTCGTCGATGGCCACCCAGCTCGATTCCGGATCACTGTTGATATCGGTCGTCACCAGCCGAATGCCACGCGCCCGTGCAACCACGGCCGCAGGGTGGTCTGTTGGCAGGGAGAGGATCGCCAGGGCGTCAATGTTTGCGTTCCTGACTGCTGCCAGGTCGCGATCGTCGGGTTTGCGGACATCGGTGGGTTCATCAGTTCGCGCCGACAGAGGCATGAGCACGATGCTGATGCCGTGTGCCTCGACAACCTCACTTAGACCCGTCAAGAACTCAACGGCAAAGGGATCGGAAAACGCGTACGAGAGCCGCTCGGACAGCAGCACCCCGACGGCCTCGGCTCGTCCTATTCGCAAAATCCGGCCCGCGGCATCGGGTCCGGGATAGCCGAGCTCCTTTGCAGTGGCCAGAATCCGCTCGCGTAACTCTGCCGACAGCTGATCCGGACGATTGTAGGCGTTGGAGATTGTTGCCGGAGACACGCCGACAGCGGCGGCGAGGGTCTTGACGGTCATACGCGCCATCGGTGCTCGCCCCTGTCCTGACTAGCAGCTAAATCGTTCTAGTCAGATTACCGAACCGGCTTGTCAGCCTCTCGGCGGGCTATGGCCCTTTGGGATGCTGACAAGTCAGCGATCAGCGCTTCTTCTTGTCTTTTCTGATCTCCCAGGAGTCGCTCCCCGGTGTCCAGTTCAAGACGCTGGCGCGCTCCATGAATTCATCACTTGTGATGTCACCACGCGCGAAACGCTCGGCCAGGATCTTCTTCGCCTCGCTCTCGGGCGACCGACTACCAGGCAATGACTGCGGACCGAACTGGCCATGGCGAACCAGGAAGAACACTAAAGTGCCCAGCACGAGCAGCATGAGTAGGAAAAACATGACACCTCCTAAGAAGGGTGCGAAAGGCGGCACCGCGCCGCTTGCGAAGGTCGAAGAGGGCTCGCCGGCTCCCCAGGGAGGGCCGTGATGATGACCGAAGCCGCCCTCTAGTGGGATCAGTAGTGGGGTGGTCATGGATCCATTCTGTGCGCGGCATAGCTTGGCTTGCATCCGTCACAAAGCGGCTCTTGAACTACGTTCCATGACGTAGCCCGGATACCGCGCTCGAGCGATGTGCGGCCCTCGCTTGCGATCTAGTGTCATGACAACCGTACGTCGATCGAGCTGATCGGCTGGCTGCAGCAGGCGATGAGATCGGAGGAACCATGCGGGTTCAGGCCCAGCGTGCCCTTCTGGTTGATTCCTTGATCGGGCTGGCATTGGCACTGAGCAGCTGGATGGCCTCCTTCTACGTCTGGGACCGCCCGGAGTTCAGCCGGGCTCCCGGATCCAATCCCACACAATGGGGTCACGGACCACCTGGCCGAATGGTCACCAGTGTGGATCCTTCGCCCTGGGTGCTGCCTGCGGTCATCGTTTTGGCGCTTGGCATTGCAATGAGACGAGTGTGGCCGCGGACTGCATTCGTTGCGACAGTGGTCGGCGTCGGCACCTACTTGGCCGCGGGTGCGACGTTCGGGCCCATCTTTCTAGCCCCGGCCCTCGGCGTGTATGCGATGGCAAGCGGTACGCGTCTGTTTGCCGACCAGACGACTGGAAGCGCCCCGAGTCCGGCGATGCCACCGCTCCGCACGTGGGCGCCGCTGCTGATCTTGCTGGTACCGATGATCATGGCAGGGCACTGGGGTGAGCCGTACTTGGGCTTGCTGGACCCGGCCTTCTACGGAGCGCTGGTAAGCGCGTTCGCAATCGCTGTCCTGCCAGCCATGATCGCTCTGCTGGTACGCGCTCGTAGGCTGAGCGAACGAGAGGTCCGCGAACAAGAGCGCCGTCGCTACGCCTACGAGGAACGGTTGCGGATCGCACGTGATGTGCACGATGTGGTAGGCCACAGCCTGTCCGTGATCACCATGCAGGCTGGAGTGGCGCTGCACCTGCTGGACAAGGAGCGCCCAGCCCAAGCACGTCCGGATCGAGTAGCTGAGTCGCTGGAAGCGATCAAGAAAACGAGTCGTGAGGCGCTGGCCGAGCTGCGAACCACGCTCGAAGTCTTTCGATCCGACTCTGAGGAGCCTCGCAGTCCTTCGCCAGGACTTGCTCGATTGGACGCGTTGTTGGATGGGCTGCTCGCCGCCGGCCGAGACGTCACCCTGGTTCGCAAAGGCTCTGATGATCTTCACGTCGTTCCGGCGGCCGTTGACCAGGCTGCGTTTCGGATCATCCAGGAATCGCTGACCAATGTCGTCCGGCATGCTGGTGCGGCGCATGCCATCGTCGCTGTGTCTCGAGAGGCTGGCATGTTGACGGTCGAGGTGAGCGACAACGGACCCGCCACCAGGGTGCCGCTCGATGGGAATGGAATCCGAGGCATGCGGGAGCGCGCCCGGGCGGTGGGCGGCACCTTAGGTGTTTCGGTACGCGAGCCGAGCGGATTGCTCGTGCGGGCTGATCTACCGCTGCCAGAAGAGGATGTTCGATGACCATCTCTATCGCTATTGCCGATGACCAGGCGCTGGTCCGGATGGGCTTGCGAGTACTGATCGAGTCCGAGGATGATCTTGTGCTGGCCGGTGAGGCCGAAGATGGGCGACAGGCGGTGGAGCTGGTGCGGCGCAGCCAGCCGGACGTGATCTTGATGGATATCCGAATGCCGGAGCTCGATGGGATCGCTGCTTTACGAATGATCGTCGGGGATCCTGCTCTAGCTAGGGTTCGGGTGATCATGCTGACGACCTTCGAGCTAGACGAGTACGTCTTCGAAGCCCTACAAGCAGGGGCTGCCGGCTTTTTGATCAAGGACACCGAGCCCGCCGAGATGCTGCGTGCTATCCGCCTGGTTGCCGCTGGGGAGTCGTTGCTGTCACCGTCAGTGACCCGCCGGGTGATCGAGTCATTCGCGTCTCGATCACCAATCCGCAAAAAGCATCCCCAGTTGTCGGAGCTGACCGAGCGGGAACGCGAGGTCCTGGCGCTGATTGGCGAGGGCCTGAGCAACGACGAGATCGCTGAACGGCTGGTTGTCAGCCGGGCCACAGCGCGTACCCATGTCAGCCGCGCCATGATCAAACTTCGAGCTCGCGATCGGGCGCAGCTCGTTGTGATCGCTTACCAATCCGGTCTGGTGCGTTAGGCCAGCGGGAGTTCTGGGCCGGGTGGCCGAGTGTTACCGGCTGCTTGGGCAGCGATTCGTCCGCGTTGAACGAAAACGAACTCTCGATCCACCGGCTCACCATGGCCGGGGATTGCCAGCGTAGTTGAGGTCATCATCCCGATCACCCCATCCAAGGTGGCCGGCCACTCCTCGGAAACCGAGTCTGGGCCAAACGAGGGCGGCTCAGCTGATTCGATCAGATCGCCGGCGAAAAGTACGTCCGCGTCAGGCACCACGACGACCAAATCGCCATCGGTGTGGCCTCTTCCGATATGCGCAATCTCGACCCTCCGGTCACCGAGGTCTATCGCCGTCGCGACCGCTATCTCGACGTTGGGTTTTACGAGCTGATCAGGATCCACACCCAGCCGCGCTGCCTCCGCGGTCGCTTCCGCAGAGTCAAGTCTGATCTGCACCGACTCGTGGGCAATTCGTGGGATGTCGGCGAACGCAGCGAGCCCGAAGGCGTGGTCGTAATGCCAGTGCGTCACCGCGACGGCTGTTACCTGCAGATCAGTCACGGCCGCGACTGACTCGCGCAGCGCTCGACCCTGGTCCGGACTCGATCCCGTATCGACCAGCAGTGCTCGCTGCGAACCCACGATCAGTCCAAGGTTCACCGACTCAGGCTCGGCGACAGCGACGTACACGCCAGATCGCACTTCATGCCATGGCCCCAGCGCGAACGTCACAGCTGGTTCGAGGCCCGAGGGTGGCTCGGTCATCACGCTAGACTGGCACTCTGTTTCTGCGAGTGCCAAACTGCCCGATCTTGGAGAAGTACTCCGCATATTTGGAGGAAGGAGACGCATGGACGACCGCAAGTTGGAAGTGCTCCGCGCCATCGTCGCCGACTATGTCTCCAGCCAGGAACCAGTGGGATCAAAGTCGTTGGTCGAGCGCCATGACCTTGGCGTCTCGCCCGCAACCGTTCGAAACGATATGGCTGCCCTTGAGGAAGAGGGCTACATCATGCAGCCGCATACCAGTGCCGGCCGCATCCCGACAGACAAGGGCTACCGGCTTTTTGTCGACCGCCTCGGGTCCATCAAGCCGCTATCTGTGGCAGAGCAGCGGGCCATCCAGACCTTTCTCTCCGGTGCTCTGGACCTCGATGACGTGCTGCTGCGCACCGTCAGGCTGCTGGCCCAGGTCACCCAGCAGGTGGCAATTGTGCAGTATCCGACACTGAGCCACTCCGTGGTACGCCATGTGGAGATCGTGTCGATGTCACCGACCCGCTTGTTGCTGATCCTCATCACCTCCACAGGCCGGATCGAGCAGCGCACATTGGAGATCCAGGAACACGATGAGGAGACACTTGCGGAGCTGCGCGCGCATCTCAACGCCGCCGCAGTCGGGAATACCTCGCCGCAGGCCGCGGTTCGGTTGAGCAAGCTGAGCGAGACGCTGCCGCCGTCGCTGGAGATTATTGGCAAGGCAGCCATCGCGACATTGCTGGAGATGGTGAGCAGTGAGGCGTCAGGCAGGATGGTGGTCGGTGGCGTGCCTAACTTGACCCGATACGGCGCTGAGTTCGAGACCACAGTCAAGCCGGTACTAGAGGCGTTGGAGGAGCAGGTGGTTTTGCTGAAGCTGCTCGGCGAGGTAGATAGCGCCGATGAGGTCACTGTCCGGATTGGGCACGAGAATCCATTCAAAGAATTGCAGTCCACATCAGTGGTTGCCAGCGGTTACGGTAGCCAGGTCGACACGTTCGCAACTCTCGGCGTGGTGGGACCCACTCGGATGGACTATCCCTCGACGATGGCGTCGGTTCGCGCCGTTGCTCGCTACGTCGGCCGATTCCTCTCCGAAGGATGAGCACAACCAGCATGAATCCCGACTACTACGAGATCCTCGGCGTACCGCGCGATGCGTCACCTGAGCAGATCAAGAAGGCCTACCGGCAGCTGGCCATGAAGCTGCATCCTGACGTTGCTCAGGAGCCGGACGCAGCTGAGCGGTTCAAGAGTGTCGCTGAGGCCTACGAGGTGCTGCAAGATCCGAAGAAGCGTGACCTGTACGACCGTGGCGGTGATCCACTGGGCGGCGGCTTCGGTGGATTCAACGGTGGCTTCGGCCCAGCTGGATTTGATTTCACCAATCTCGTCGATGCGATGTTCGGTCAGCCGACGTCGCGCGGCCCACGGTCCCGGGTACGTCGTGGACAGGATGCTTTAGTCCGTCTCGATCTTGAGCTTGCCGAAGCAGCCTTCGGTACCACCAAGCCGCTCCGGGTCGATACTGCGGTGCTATGCCCGCGCTGCAACGGGTCGGGCGCGTCGGAAGGTTCCCGGCCGGTGCGGTGTGCAACTTGCCATGGTCAGGGCGACGTCACGCATGTTCAGCGGTCCTTCATCGGTGATATCCGAACTACGCAGCCGTGTCCTACCTGCCACGGTTATGGCACCGTCATTCCGGACCCCTGCGCGGAATGCTCCGGCGACGGCCGGGTACGCGCCACCAGGACGATCAACGTCAAGATTCCGCCTGGAGTCAGCACCGGCAACCGTATTCACCTAGCGTCCCAGGGTGAGGTTGGCCCCGGCGGTGGTCCGGCCGGTGATCTTTACGTCGAGCTTCAAGTCGCTCCTCATGAGGTTTTTCGTCGGGACGGTGACGATCTGGAGGTCGTTGTCAAGATGCCGATGACTGCGGCGGCCCTAGGTACCGAAGTCACCGTCGCCACCCTCGAGGCGGATCTGGAGGACTCTTCCGCCGAGTCCAGAACAGTGCGGAT
>JBKPEY010000289.1:0-3607 GCA_046744405.1 Actinomycetota bacterium | reverse complement strand
AGACCCGTGCTGTTGGCCCGAGAGCGTCGTCGCAGGTAGATCACGGCCAGGACCGCCAGGGCAGCCCCGATGACGATCTCGAGGACGGCAATGGTTGTATCTCGACCCCTCCGTAGCGGCTGCGAAAGAGCCGCCGCTGCTGCCGCGCTCAGGGTGATGACGGCTGCGACTCCGATTATCCAGCCGACCAGAAAGGGCAATGCGGCCTTTCGGCGGTTGGGGGAGAGCAAAATCAAGATCGTTACGGTCAAGGGCACTGAGCTTATTGCCAGTGCCACGGCGATGGGCAGCAGCGCGCCGAGTGCCTGCCACATCGTTCCTGATCGTCCTCTGGGTCTTGTGAGGCGACCACGCTATCGGACCCAGGTGCGCTTGGCGATCGGAAGTTTGGGGTATGAATCAGGCCGGCTATCGATAAGGAGGATCACCCATGGACGCCGGGCAGTTGCAGTCCAAACAACCACGATCAGCACTAGCCGGGAGTTATGGCCATCCTGTCCATCCGATTCTGGTGACTCTGCCGATCGGCGCTTGGGTTTGCTCGATCGTTTTCGATCTTGTGTCGTACGGCAGCTCCGAGCCGAGGATCTGGAGCGTGGGATCGATGTGGTTGATCCTTATTGGCGTCATCGGTGCTGCCCTCGCGGCTATGTTCGGCGTGCTGGACTTGCTGAACCTGCCACGGCGTACCGCTGCTTTCAGCACCGGCCGGCTGCACGCGATTCTCAACTCCGCCGCACTGGTGATCTTCCTCCTTGGCTTCATCTGGCGGTTCAATACCCAGGACAGCTGGGATTCAGCTCCCATTGGTCCGTTGGTGTTGAGCATCATCGGGCTTGCGGTGATCAGCGTTTCGGGCTTCTTAGGCGGAAAGCTGGCTTACCGCTATGGCATACGGGTCGCGGAGGAGTCGGTTCAAGCGGAGGGCTTTGGTGCCTCTGCCAAGCAGATCAGCTCCCGGCGTTCGTCCTGAGCCAAGATCGCAGTTACATCGTCGGAAGGCTGAGCAGCCCATCCGGTCCAAGATCGATTCGAGATCCGAACCGACGGCTGACCTTGTCGAGTATCCTGCGGAGCCATGCCGCCTCGTTGCTGGACGCGCGGTGTAGCCGCATCTGGCGAGCGCGCAGCGGCACCATTCCCAGCTCGGCAAGTTCGCCGGTTGCGGGATCCAGCTTCGGCAGGTAAAGCAGACGAAGATCATCGCGGTAATCGCTATGACCGCTGATCCCCTCGTAGTCATCGACAAGATCACCACAACCGTACAAGATCAACTTCTTACGATAAACTTCCATCGGCCGAGGATGGTGCGAGGAATGTCCGTGCACAAGATCGACTCCGCCATCGATCAAGCGGTGCGCAAAGCGCACCTGTTCCGGCTCGATGCGATAACCCCAATTGGAGCCCCAATGTGCCGATACGACCGCGACGTCACCAGGCTGTCGCGCATCGCGGATCCGCCGGCACAGCGCGTCAGCCGCGGCATCGTTGAGAGTGTTGAGAAGGTAGACGCCGGGTCGATCCTCGGCGGCCGCCCACCCGTACGGGATGCCGCTGGTCGGACTTCCGAAGGCGAAGATCAACAACCGACCTCCGATTCGCGGGATCGGAACAACGGCTGGCGCCTGCGCGTCGCGCAGGGACCGCCCGGCACCGACGGTCTGAAGCCCAGACGCGGAAAGCACATCGAGGGTTTCCAGCAGCCCGCTATGCCCGAAGTCGAGGACATGGTTGTTGGCCAGCACGCAGGCGTCCGGTCCGATTGCGGTGAGGGCCTCGATGTTGGCTGGGTTCATCCGGTAGTGGACAGCCTTGCCTTTGGCGTAGTCGTCACTGATGGTGATGCTCGTCTCCAGATTGATGATCCTGGCGTCGCAGCCGGCTTCCTGCAGCAGTTGCAGGGCGTCACCCCATGGCCACGACCAGTCGACTGGCTGCGGAATCTGGCCATTGACGCTAACCGCAAGGTCGACGTAGCTGCGGGCGTCACGGACCATGCGCTCATACAGTGCCGGATTTCCCGGATGCGGCAGGATCTGGTCGACTCCGCGACCCAGCATCACGTCGCCACAGAGGAACAGTGTCAGAGGGTCGTCCGGCATCGCTTCCAGCCTAAGAACGATCGCGGGCCCTGTCGTTACGCTGCCTAACTAAGGCCGATCTCTGAGGAGGCGCAATGGATACGGTTCTGGTGACTGGAGGCACTGGCCACCTAGGCAGGGACCTCGTTTCTCGACTCAAGGGCTCCTATCGGGTGCGCGTGCTCGCTCGATCCCCTGGATCGGATCCAGATGTGGAATGGATTCGCGGTGATCTTGCTACCAGTGCCGGTATTGCAGAAGCTGTAGCTGGCAGCCAGACGGTGATTCACGCTGCCACGCTGTCTCCCGCCGCGCGCCGTGGCTATTTCGTGCCCAAGGATTTGTGGACCAGCCCGAGCTCTGTCGATCGCGACGGCACAGCTCGGCTCTTGGATGCCGCTGGGACGGCCAGCGTCGAGCATTTCATCTACGTCTCCATAATCGGGATCGACAAGCCGCGCGTCCCATACCTGCGCCGCAAACTCGAGGCGGAGCAGCTGGTACGTCACGGACCAGTGCCATGGTCGATCGCCAGAGCGGCTCAATTCCATTGGCTGGCAGACCGCCTGCTCGGCAAGATGGCTCGACTGCCGATAGTGCCGATTCCGGACATGGCGGTCGAGCCGCTTGATACCAGCGACTTCGCCGACTATCTCGTGGAATCGGTAGGCAAGGGTCCGAGCGGCCGACTGGCCGACTTCGGCGGTCCGGAGGTCCTGACGTTTACAGAGGTCTTCGATCAGTGGCAGCAAATCAGGAATTCGCCCACTCGAACCATGCGGGTCCCGCTGCCATCAGCTGCCAGAGATGCAGCCACGGCAATGTCTGTCACAGGCCCCGGGAGCAGGCACGGCAAAGTCACCTGGGCCGACTGGCTGCACACTCACCCCGCTGAGTAAATCGACAGATCGGCCGGTGCGCCACCTTGAGCAGATGCCAATTATCACTATGGCTCATCCATAGCTAATATGTGGCGCGTGTCAGTCCATGCTTTTGCAGGCCAGCCGAGACGGGGCTATGCGTCGGCTACTCGTACCCAGCAAGCCCGGCGGACTCGCACGCAAGTGATCGATGCTGCGACTCGGCTGTTTGTCGAGCGCGGTTACGCGACGACGACCATGCGGGCGATTGCCACCGACGCTAGGGTGTCCCTCCCAACGGTTGAGTTACTGTTCGGCACCAAGGCGCAGCTACTACATGTCGTGCTCGATGTCGCCATTGCCGGAGACGACGAACCAGTACCGATGCTGAGTCGGGCCTGGGCGGACGGGGCGCGATCAACCACCGACGTCACGGAGTTTCTGTCCGCAGTGGCGCATGTACTACGAGATGCCCAGATCAGGTCTGCTGGCATCATGCTTGCGGCGTACGAGGCGGCCGTGACCGATCCTGACATCGATCTACTAGTAGCCGACCGCGAGATGCAGCGAGAGCGTACGGCGGGCTGGATCGTCGATGGCGTTATGGAACGGGCACCGCTTCGCCCCGAACTCGACCGGGCCACCGCCATCGACGCAGTGTGGATG
>JBKPEY010000356.1:0-3399 GCA_046744405.1 Actinomycetota bacterium | reverse complement strand
TCTCGCGTACCGTCCGCGGCTAGCTCATTGGGCGTCGCCGCCAACCGCTTCTTGCCATGGCTTACCTGGGCACTTAATACGCCCGCACCGGCGCTGCAGATACCGATCTCCCTCCCGATGCATGGCCGCCGGCTCACGGTCCTCACGCCGTCGCTGATTGAGGCCGTTCATCGAGCCGGCAAGAAGGTTCAAATCTGGACCGTCAACGACTCCGAAACTATGGAAAGACTCATCAGTGCCGGTGTCGATGGGATCTTCACAGACCGCATTGAGGTGCTGAAAGAGGTGCTCCTCAAGCGCGGCCTATGGACTGAGTGATAGCTGCGAGCGGCAGATCGAGAACCATGACTGAGAGCGACCGGGTGGAGAGCGCCGAAGACATTCGGCCAGCACTCACCATTGGCACCCGGATCAAGCGCCGGATGGTGCTGGCCTGGGCGCTGTGGGACTGGGGATCATCGGCGTACAGCGCCGTCATCACCTCTTTCGTCTTCGGTCCCTACATCGTGCGGGGCGTAGTCGGAGATGCCCAACCAGGCGGGCTGACCGCCAATACGTGGCTGGGAATCGCGAATGCCGCGGCAGGTTTTCTGGTCGCAGCGATCGCCCCAATCACTGGGCAGCGAGCCGATGCCGGTGGTCACCGTAAGCGCAGCCTGGGGATCTGGAGCGGGCTCGTGATTGCCGTCATGCTCGGCATGTTCACCGTCAAGAACGACCCAAGCTATTTATGGATTGGGCTGATACTGCTGGCGATCGGTGCGATCTTTCAAGAATTCGCCATTGTCTCCTATAACGCGATGCTGCCGCAGGTTTCTACCCCGGAGACCATCGGGCGGGTGTCGGGCTTTGGCTGGGCCATGGGGTACTTCGGTGGCATTTTCTTGCTGCTGATGTGCTACGTCGGATTTATTGCGCCGGAGGTCGGCTGGTTCGGCGTCACCTCCGCGGGCGGCCTCAACATCCGCGCTGTGGTGGTCTTCTCGGCTATCTGGTTCGCGGTTTTCGCGATCCCTGTATTGCTGGCCGTACCCGAGACGCCGCCCGGTCCCAAGCGCCGGCGGGTGAGCTTCTTTGCCTCGTACCGCCTGCTTGTCAATGACATCCGAGCTCTGTTCCGGCGAGACCGGAACGCGGTGCACTTCCTTATCGCCTCAGCCTTGTATCGGGACGGATTGGCGGCGATCTTCAGCTTCGGCGCCATCCTGGCAGTCAGTGTCTACCGATTGGCACAGTCCTCGGTGCTGATCTTTGGAATTGCCGCCAACATCGTTGCAGCTTTCGGAGCTTTGACAATGGGCGCCATCGAGGACCGCATCGGCCCCAAAAAGGTGATCATGATTTCACTGATCGGGTTGATCAGCACGGCGCTCATCCTGTTATTCGCTCGCGGTGCCACGATGTTTTGGATCTTCGGTCTGATCTTGACCCTGTGGGTCGGCCCCGCCCAGGCCAGCTCGCGGGCCTTTATGGCACGGCTTGCCCCTGTTGGTCGGGAAGGCGAAATGTTCGGTCTGTATGCCACCACAGGACGCGCCGCCTCATTCCTGGCGCCCGGACTTTTCGCGCTCTTCTCAGGTTTGTTCTCCGACCGCGTCGGTATCGTGGGGATCGCTCTCGTACTGCTGGCCGGTGCAGTCGCGTTGGCCGGTGTGAAGTCGCCACCAAGACAGCGCGTTCAGGTCTCCGAATAGCCTGCATAGTCGGCCAATTGGTATCGAAGTGCGGAACATATCGGCCCGGCTGCGAGTTGAACCTTTCGGGTTGGACGAACGTCAGGAATTTTTAAACGGAGGTTGTGCACATGGCTGATCGTTCATTGAAGGGCACTGGTCTCGGGGCCAAAAGCTTCGAGGACGAAGCCGGTGTGGAGTTTGCCGCTCGTCAGGAGGTCGGATACGACTGCCCCCGTGAGCACCACTTCAGCCTCGTGTTCTCCGCCGAGGCTGACATCCCGTCGGTGTGGGAGTGCCCGCGGTGCGGTGCGGAGTCGCTGCGTTCCGACGGAGAGCGGCCGGAGTTGAAAGAAGAGAAGGCGCCGCGCACCCATTGGGACATGCTGCGTGAGCGGCGCTCCATCGCAGAGCTTGAAGAGTTGCTGGCCGAGCGGTTGAACCAACTACGTTCGGGCGAGCTGGGCTCGACCGCATTGTCCCGAGGTGCCCGACCGAAGAAGACCGCCTAACTTCATAAGGTCTGGAGGCCGCCTTCTCGTCCGCGCTGCTGTACCCCCGAGCAGCGGCGAAGACTCGAGAAGGCGGCCTTTCCAATGTTGCCCATGTTTTGATTGCCGATTTACGTGGAGTGCTCGTTAGCTGGAGTGCTCATTTGGGGATCCGGGCCGAGACGGCTCTTCGATTTCTCCCGCGATGATGGTGGGGCCGTCCTGTTTCCGTTGACTGGCTCCGGACTGCTCAACTGTCTCTCCCTCGATGAGGTTGTCGGTATCCAGCCGAGCACGCATTACCGGGATCCCCAGCCTATTGATCCGCCGCGCCACAAAGAATGCGATGATCTTCCGGCCAATGGGCCGGGTCCAGCGCAGCAGAAACAGGAATCCGATGATGTCGGTCAGGAAGCCGGGCAGCATTAGCAAGATGCCGCCTACCAAAATCAACGCAGCATCGGCGAGCTCCCCGGTCGGCACCTTGCCCTGAGTAAAGGCGGCATTGAGAGCCTTCCAGGCACGGGCCCCTTCGTGCCGCATAAGAAGGACTCCAACGATCGCCTCCGCGATCAAGATCAGCACTGTAGGAAGAAGTCCGAGCTGCTGGCCGACCTTGACTAACAGCCAGACCTCGAGGATCGGGACGACGATCAACAGCACGGTCAACAAGACCAGCGGCCATCCATTGCGAAGCCTCATGAGGCGACTGCTTTCGGTTTGGTGACCAGAGCCCGCAATTGCCGGGCTCGGTGACCGATTCCCCACATCGTGGTCAGTACCAGCGCCTCGACGACAATCTTCTGGCTCATCTTCGAGTCCCCATACTCCCGCTCGATGAAGGTGATCGGAACCTCGACGACCTTAAATCCTGCCTTCAACGCCCGCCAAGCGAGGTCCACCTGGAAGCAGTAACCAGCTGAGGCCACATTGTCCAATCCCAACCCGAGTAGCGTCTTCCGCCGAAAGGCACGGTAGCCGCCGGTTGCATCGCGCAGCGGGATGCCGAGCGCAATTCTGGTCCAGAGGTTTCCGCCACGCGAGAGGATTTCCCGCGACTTCGGCCAGTTGAGCACCTCTCCCCCCTTGACCCAGCGCGATCCGAGGACCACATCGGCATCGCTCAGCGCGTTCAGCAGCTGCGGCAATTGCTCCGGCTGGTGGGACCCGTCGGCGTCCATCTGAACCAGCACCTCGTAACCCTCGTTCAGCCCCCATTCAAACCCGGCCAGGTA
>JBKPEY010000641.1:0-2268 GCA_046744405.1 Actinomycetota bacterium | reverse complement strand
TGCGAGGGAAAGCGGTTCCAAGCCTCGGTTCTGGAATACACGCTAGGAGACCGGAACATCGCCGAGGTGCTCGCAATGTCGGTGATCGAGGCCGAAGACTTCTTCGACGATGGGGAGGCCCGCACCCCGGCCGCCCACAAGATTCTCAACCGGCTCGCCGACGTCGGGCTCGGCTACCTCACCCTCGGCCAGCCGCTCACGACGTTGTCCGGAGGCGAGCGACAGCGGCTCAAGCTGGCCGCTCAGATGGCTGAGAAAGGCGACATCTACTTCCTCGACGAGCCGACCACCGGCCTGCACCTTGCCGATGTCGAGCAGCTGCTCGGCCTGCTCGACCGGCTTGTCGAGTCCGGCAAGTCGGTCATCGTTATCGCGCACCACCAGGCCGTCATGGCACACGCCGACTGGATCATCGACCTTGGGCCCGGCGCCGGCCACGATGGCGGCCGGATCATCTTCGAGGGCACTCCGGCTGACCTGGTGGCAGCCAGCTCGACCCTGACCGGGCAGCACCTCGCGGCCTATGTCGGTAACTGACTGTGCTTCAGACTCTCAATGCGGCACGAAGGCGCCTATTACGGACCAGGTCGCGCTGACTGTGGCATTGAGAATCGCGATGCAAAGGCCAATGATTGCGAAGACCCGGGGCGCTCCACGGTAGGGAGTTCGACCGCGGGTGAGACCTCCGAGCCACGCGGCAACGGCACCGAAGATGCCGGGCGTCCCGGACCAGATGAGCAGGATTGTCAGCAGGGAAAGGGCACCGTAGACAATGGCGCCGATTCGCGATGACGTGTCGGATTTCGCGAGGTAGAGCCCGGGGAGTACACCGATCGCCAGGGCCGTGGTTCCGATGAGGCCGATGGCCAGGATTTCCTGCCGCGCAGTGTCCGGCCCGTTCGGATCCAGGCCGAGGGCAACCACAAGCGTCAAATAAACGAGCGGCACGACAACGCAAAACGCGTAGACGGTGCTGATGACAACCGGAGCCGACGGAATCCGACCGCTAGGAGTTGTTGACCGAGGCGCTGTGTAGGTCATGACAGAACACCCTCCAAAGTCAGACCTCGACACGCCAGCCTTCGGTGCCCGCAGCTTTTCACAACTGGCCAGTCAAAGGAACTCCTGGCATCCTCGCGCTATCTGGTTGTCCGATAAGTGACATTATGACAAATTGACGAGGCGGATCGCCGCATCCCGACACCATCCCCTGGCTGATCTTCCGCACCCTGGGCGAACTCGCCATCCGCGTCCCCCATGGCCAGCAGTCGGTAACCAAATCCGCCCGACGTCCCAGGGTACGCTCCACGGGTTACTCAATCGTTTCAGAAGCTAGACCGGAAGGCGGAGCCTCCGCGTGTCACAATCTGCTCAGCTGGAGAAGACGGCAACTGAACCCACATCGGCGGCCGCGATCATTTGGCGCAGCCCGTTCCTACGGTCGGCGTTCCTGGCGTTGTTCATCTCCGGCCTCGCGGTGTCCTCGACGACTCCGCAGATGACGCTCTACCTGGTCAATGAGCTCGGGGCGTCCGTGCCGGTTGCCGGGCTCTACTTCTTAACCAACTTCGCCGCGCCGCTGGCCGGTTACTGGCTGGGCAACGTGTCGGACCGGCAGGCCGATCGGCTGAGTCTCTACCGGATCTGCGCGGTTCTGGGTGGGCTCGGCTGGGTGGTGATGGCCCTAGCCACGAGCCTGTGGATGCCGTTCGTCATCGCTGCGTTGGTGCTGAGCATCTCCGGTGGCTCGATGGGGCTGCTGTTCGCCGCGGTGCGCGACGATCTCAGCCGACACGGCAGCCCGGCGGCAGACCGGGTCGTCTCGGCCGTGCGGATGGCCTTCACCGCCGGCTGGATCATCGGTCCGGTGCTGGGCAGCTGGTTCGGCGCGATCTACGGGCTGCGCCCACTGCTGTTCGCCACCGCGCTGCTGACCGCGGGTCAGATCCTGCCGCTCGGCCTGCAGCGCGTGCAGCGCTTCAGGGGTGAGAGCCGACCCGCGTCGGACAGCAACAGCACGGAAGCGCTAACCGGACCGGATCTTCCCGCCCACGCTTCGAGGGCTCCGCTGTACGTCTTCGTGGCTGCCTCCGTGCTGGTGATGAACGGTGACACCATCAAGTTCGCGTTCCTGCCGCTCTACATGGCCAACCAGCTGGGCATCTCCGACGCCATGCGCGGCGCGGTGATCGCCATCCAGCCACTTGTCGAGCTCGCGCTGATGCCGTTCTTCGCCCGGCTCGCCGACCGCATAAGCCCGATCCGGGT
>JBKPEY010000506.1:0-9078 GCA_046744405.1 Actinomycetota bacterium | reverse complement strand
AGAATCCGGAGCAACGCGTTGGCGTCGGTTGCCGTACCAACCGTCGAACGAGGGTTGGCGCCCATCCGCTCCTGATCGACGATGATCGCCGTCGTCAAGCCGTCCAGGAAGTCGACTTCCGGCCGCGCCAGGGTCGGCATGAATCCCTGAACAAAAGCGCTGTAGGTCTCGTTGATCATCCGCTGCGACTCCGCAGCGATGGTGTCGAAGACCAGCGAGCTCTTACCGGAGCCGGAGACGCCGGTGAACACCGTCAGGCGGCGCTTCGGAATCTCGACGTGCACGTCCTTGAGGTTGTTCTCGCGCGCACCCAGCACGCGGATCAAATCGTGGCTGTCGGCAACGTGCAGCGCAGACGATTGAGTGTTCGTCGTCGTGGCCGTGCTCATCGTGTCTCCATCTTTCCAGCGCCGTCCTGTGGCGAATTCAGTCCTCACTCACCGCCTGCTTCACAAGCGCGGCGATCCTTGCCTCTTCGGCGGAAGTCAATTTCGTGAGCGCGAAGGCGGTCGGCCACATGTTGCCTTCGTCGAGGTTCGCGGAGGCGTTGAAGCCGAACGTCGCGTACCTCTCTTTGAACTTCGACGCAGGTGTGAAGAAGCAAACGACCTTGCCGTCGCCGGTGGCGTAGGCAGGCATCCCGTACCAGGTCTTCGCCGTAAGGTCCGGCGCGGTCTCCTTGATGATCTTGTGGAGCCGCTTGGCCATTGCCCGATCCGGTTCCTCCATCTCGTCGATCTTGGCGAGCACGTCAGCTTCCCAGTCCGCCTTCTTCTTGTCAGCCTTCAGCTCTTGAGCGCGCTCCTTCATCGCGGCTCGTTCCTCGTCGCTGAATCGCTTGGTCGCGCTGGTGCTCTTTGCGGACGTCTGCGTGGTCTTCTTTGCGGTCATCGTTCCCTCCTCGCCGGTTCGCCTCTCATTGGTCCTGGAGCAGCCCGAGGACGTTACCGTCGGGATCGGTGACGGTGGCCACCAGACGGCCACCACCTACGTCGCGTACCGGGTCTTTCACGGTGGCACCGGCAGCGGTCACCTCAGCGAGCTTCGCCTCGATATTCGGTACGTGCCAGTACGCCACTGGCGAGGTCATGCCCTGCGGTCCACCGCCCGGCACCAGCCCGATGTGCTGACCCTCGGCCTCGAATCCAACGTAGTAGGGGCCGTCGGTCTGCGGCCGTACGCCGAGCAGGGCGGCGTATACCTCCTTAGCCGTCGACAGGTCCGAAACGGGATGCAGCACAGTCTTGATTCCCTGGGTTGAAGAGTCAGTCATGGTCACTCCTAAGGTCGTCGGTCACATCATGCTAGGTGTGGCCCGATGACCGGCGCTTCTCGATTCCTGATCGGTTTGGTCACCTGTATTGCCATGCGACTCAAGGTTCGCGGCCATACGGGCCAAGACGTCAATAGTTGCCTGGTACTCCTCAGCTGAGATCCCGGCACTCAGGGCCTTCCGAACGTTAGCAACTTTGGCCTTGAGGAGTTCAAGATGCGCCTGACCTGTCTCGGTCAGGCTGACGATGTTGTCCACGGAGTCCGCCCAGCCGCGGGTGACAAGGCCGAACAACGCGTCGCTCAGACCATCAAGATCGTTCTGCAGGAAGGGTTCGAGTTCGGCCTCGAGTTCAGGTACCGATCTTGGACCATCGCTGATCAGGTTGAGCAGCTGCCATTGCCGGCGGGACAAGCTTGCTTCGCTGAGCTGCCGTTCGAACTCGGCGTCAATGAGACCGTCTAGTTTCTTGAGCCAGTAACCGATCGGTCTGTCACCCGTGTTGATCATGAACTGATCGCACTCCCCCACAAAGTTGATCATGGTAAGTATTTGACCGCCGCTTATGTTGCAGGCTCCGTCGCTCCCGTACGACGGCCACCTAGAGATGGTCGCATCATGGCAGTTTTGCGTGCGTGCTCGAACGATCAAAAGCGGGCAAACCGCGCCCACGCGAAGCAGTACACCCCGAAGCAGGCGATTCCCAGGGCGACAATGAGCAGCAGCACGACACCGAACGGCTGGTCTCGAATCGTCATGAGCGCGGCATCCATACCGCCAGCCTTCTTAGGGTCGTAGGTCAGCGCCGCCCAGCCGAACAGTGCTCCGATGATGGACAGCGCCACTCCTTTGGATGGATAACCGACCTTGCCCAACCACCGAGTCGGGCTGCCAACATTTTGATCAAGGTCCTCCAGGAACTTCTCGCGGAAGCCTTTGACGATCTGGCTCACCCCTACCGCGATGACGCCTGCGCCAACCGCAGCTACCAACAACGGGCCGAACGGCAATGCCATGAGCTTCGCCGACAGCGTCTCCTCACTCTTGCCTGACGGCTCACCCGCTCCCATCGCGATTCCGATCGCCAGCAGACCGAGGACCAGGTAGACCACAGCCCGACCGGCGGACCGGCCGCGACCCTTCACATTGCCCTCCCGGCGGGGATCATCCCGTCCGACAGTTGCCTCGATGATCTGCCAGGCGCTGAGGGTCAGCAGTCCGATCGCCATCAGCCAGAGGAGCACTGGGCCGCCGGGCTGCCTGCCGACTGAAGCCAGCGCGCCGTTGGGTGATGCGTCTCCGCGCTCACCGAAAGCCACCTGGGCCGCGATCCACGCCACTAGCAGATGCACAACCCCGTAGCTGATCAGCCCGGCCCTAACCAGCACGTGGTATGGGCGGCTGCGTCTTACCTCTGCGAGGCCAGTTGCCGCGGGCTGGTTGATCACGGCCGTAACTCGATAGACGATTCCGATGAGCCAGCTGTCTTCTTCGCCGCCTTGACCGATCTCTTTGTCTCGCGAACCTTCTGCAGCGAGTCGTCGTCGACTATGTCCGCAACGGAACGGAAGGTGCCTTGCTCACCGTAGTAGCCGGCCGCGGTACGCCAGCCGTCTGGTGTGACGCCGCGCAACTTGCCGAGCACGGCGGTGAAGATCGCCGCCTTGTCCGAACCAAACCCCGGCAGTCTTGCCAGCCTGGATTTGATCTCATCGCCGGACCGGGCATCCTCCCAGATGTTCCTAGCCTGACCGTCATACTCGTCGGTGAGCACCTGGCAGACCTGCCGGATCCGCTTGGCCATAGCGGCAGGAAATCGGTGGATCGCCGGTCGCTCGGAACAGAGTGCGACGAACTCGTCTTCGCTCATTGCAGCGATCTTGGCAACATCGAAGGGGCCACCCATCCGCTGTGCGATCACCAGCGGGCCGCTGAACGCCTTCTCCATCGGCACCTGTTGATCAAGGACCATGCCGATCAGTAATGCATTGTCGTCCGCGGTCAGAAGTTGATCGACTTCGGGATCGCCGGTGAGCCGAAGCGGCAGTGTGGTCATAACGGCCATTGTGCCGGAGCCGCACCGTGCTCAATGGGTACGGTCCCGGCTACTCGAATATCACATACTCAGGACGCGGCTTCAGGCCTAGTACCTCTTTGGGGTTCATCAGCCGGCCGCCGTGACGCCGGTCCTCGGTAAAGAACAGCTTGAAACCGGCGTGCACGAATGTCGGTGTGCTGTGATTGACGACCCGATATGTGTTCTTTTTCGGGCCCGGATGCCCGAGTCCGTCGACGGACTTGATCAGCACTACCCCATCGTGATCTTTGAGGCCGGACTCCTTACGGACCACGCTGCGAGCGACTTGGTGGTAGACCAGCACCTTCTCCGGAAGGTTGTGCTGCTTCACCAGGCCCGAAAGATACTGAGCCACCTCATCCAACTCAGCGCCAGTGGTATGGCCATAGACTCTGCCCGGATGTTGACCGCGATCCATGGCCCATTCAGGATCCAAGGCGATGCCTACATCGGGTTCCTTGAGCCACTTTTGGAATGCCTTGGCCTCGGTGATGAATTCTGACCGGCCAGGCTGCAGATTGAGCAACATCACGGCCCGATGCTTGCGGGCCGCCTTGTGGTACCTGGCAATTTGGGCCTCGGTCATGCGTACCCGGTACTTGCCATCACGGCCCGGGCTGCCCCGAACAATGGTCGCGATGACCTCGACCACGGGCAGCACTTCCCGGCCTTCCGCGTACGGCTTGGCTCGCCGCTCGATCTCGGCAACCCGCTGGTCCAGCGGCCCGGTGCCGAGCCTGCCGAGTGTCGAGGCGCCGGTGACCCCCGCGTAACCCACCAGGCGATACCGCGGAAATACCTCCCGGCCGCCACGCGGCAGGGTTGCCTGTGCAGGCTTGGGCGCGCTGGGGTTGGGAGTTGGCTTGCCGGTTGCGGTTGGCACCGGAGTGGGCGGATTGCTGCTTGCGGGAGCCGAGCTGGCCGATGCCCCGCTCGTTCCTGCGAGTGGATCCTTTCCAACTCCGCAGCCAGCGCATACCAGCAGAATGACAAGAGGCGCTACGGTCTGCCGGACGATGGTCACGGTCTCACTCCCGCGATTGCGTGTCACTGACGGTACAGCGTCGTTGCATCAGCCGTCGAGGCTGGGAATTTGAACCTACCCAAAGCGTCGTAAGCCAAGCTAACCTTCTGCGTCAGGAGGTTGGCCATGCGAATCTATGAACTGCTTCGCAACAAAGGGTTCGATGTCATCACCGTCAGGCCGGCCACGACGGTGGCTGAAACCCTTGCGTTGCTCAAGAAGTACAACCTCGGGGCCGTCGTGGTATCTACCGACGGAAAGGAAATCTCTGGCATTCTGACCGAGCGCGATGTCGTGCGTCGGCTCTGTGATGGCCCGGATTTCCTTGACTCACCGGTCTCAGACGTTATGACCAGTGAGGTGCTTACGTGTCGACCGAACGAGTCCGTTCAGTCACTGATGAACACCATGACGGAGCAACGCATCCGTCACCTACCGGTCGTCGACGACTTCGGTCGGCTGTCAGGTCTGGTGAGCATCGGTGACGTCGTGAAGTCGCACATCTCTCAGATCGAGTTCGAGCGGAATCAGCTAGAGGGCTACGTCACCCACAGTTGAGATTGCTCCGCGCTAGAGATTGATCATGTGACCGGAAATGCCGTGGGCGACTTCCTTGAGCGCCTCGGAGAGTGTCGGGTGCGCATGGACGTTGCGCGCGACCTCTTCGGCTGTGAGATCCCATTGCTGCGCCAAAGTTAGCTCAGGCAGCAGCTCGGTAACATCTGGCCCGATCATGTGAAGACCGAGTATCTCGCCGTACTTGGCGTCGGCCACGAGCTTGACGAAGCCTGTGGCTTCCCCTAACCCGTGCGCCTTGCCGTTAGCAGTGAACGGGAACTTCGCAGTCTTGACGTCGTAGCCCTTGTCCTTGGCCTGCTGCTCTGAATATCCGAAGGAGCCGATCTGCGGCTGGCAGTAGGTGGCCCGCGGGATCATGTCGTAGTTCAGCGGCATGGTCTCAGCACCGGCGATGGTCTCTGTTGCCACTACTCCCTGCGCCTCGGCCGTGTGAGCCAGCAGCAGCTTGCCGGTGCAGTCTCCGATGGCGTAGATGTGCGGCACGTTGGTACGCATGTAGTCGTCGATCTCGATCGCACCTCGATCGGTGAGCTGAACGCCGGTGTTCTCCAGCCCGTAACCCTCGGTACGCGGCGCGAAGCCGATCGCCTGGAGCACTTTGTCAGCCTCCAGGATCCGGCTGTCGCCGCCTTTAGCGGGTGACACGGTGACCTTGACCTTCGCGCCGGAGTCATCGATCGTCTCGACCTTTGTGCCGGCCAGCACAGTCACACCAAGCTTTTTGTATGCCTTGGCAAGCTCTGCGGAAACCTCCGGCTCCTCCAGCGGCACGATCCGATCAAGGAACTCAACCAGGGTCACCTGTACGCCGTAGTTAGCCATGACATAGGCGAATTCAACACCGATCGCGCCCGCCCCCGCGATGATGATCGATTCCGGCAGGCTGTCGGTCATGATCTGCTCTTCGTAGGTGACCACGCGTTCACTCAGCGAGGTGCCCGGCAGCAACCGCGTAGTCGCTCCGGCTGCAATGATCACGTTGTCGAAGGTGACGGTCTCAGTGCCGTTCGGGCCCTTCACCCTCAAGGTGTGATCGTCGGTAAAGGTGCCCCAGCCATCGATCTCGGTCACTTTGTTCTTCTTCATCAAAAAGTGAACGCCCTTGGCCATCCGATCAGCCGCCGCACGGCTGCGCTTCCATGCGGCCCCGAAGTCAAAGGTGACATCGCCGCTGATCCCGAACACCTCAGCCTCGTGATTGAAGATGTGGGCAATCTCGGCATTCCGCAACAGCGACTTCGTAGGAATGCAGCCGACGTTGTTGCAGACACCGCCCCAGTACTTCAGCTCGACAATGGCGGTTTTCAGGCCAAGCTGCCCGGCGCGGACTGCGGCGACATATCCGCCGGGTCCCGCACCTAGCACGACGACCTCAAAGTGCACACTCATGGCCCAACTTTAGGGTTACCTCTTGGGGCCCACCTACTGGGCCTGCTATGGTCGTGGGTCGTCACCAAGCGATTATTTTCGGTAGTCGATCTATCTCAATTGACCATCGAATCGGTGAGTTGACCAACCAGTATCTCATATATGAGTTATCGTCCTCGGGTGACTGCCAATGACTGAAACCTATCTGGACCGGATCGGCGGCTTGATTCGTGACGCCCGTAAGCATCGGGGCCTCACGCAGACTCAGCTTGCCGACGTACTGGGCACCAGCCAAAGTGCTGTGCACCGTATTGAAGCCGGCAACCAAAACCTCAGTCTTGAGATGGTGAACCGAATCGCCGAGGCGCTCGACTCGCCACTGATCTCGGTCGGGAGTGGGCCGCAACATCTGCGCGTCCAGGGTGGGGCGAATCTGAACGGTGAGATCGCGGTGCGCTCCTCCAAGAACGCGTCGGTTGCATTGTTGTGTGCAAGCCTGCTCAACCGCGGCCGTACGGTCCTTCGCGGCATTGCCAAGATCGAGGAAGTCAATCGGATCGTCGAGGTTCTCACCAGCATCGGAGTTCGGGCGACCTGGTCTGCCGACGGAAATGATCTTGAGCTGATCCGGCCGGCCGAACTTTACCTGGACGAGATGGATCTGGAGTCGGCACGCCGGACTCGCTCGGTGATCATGTTCCTCGGCCCGCTGCTGCACTCCTACGCCAACTTCAAGCTGCCGTACGCCGGAGGGTGCGATATCGGCAGGCGCACCATCGAGCCGCATCTGCAGGTGCTCAGGCGATTCGGACTACATGTGCACCCGACTGATGGCTTCTATCACTGCACCGTTGACGAATCGATCGAGCCGTCCCGGCCCATCACTCTGACCGAACGCGGCGACACCGTTACCGAGAATGCGTTGCTTGCCGCCGCGCTAGCGCCCGGGGTCACGGTGCTGCGCAACGCCAGCCCGAATTACATGGTTCAAGACCTGTGCATCTTCCTGACCCACCTCGGCGTAGAGATCGACGGCATTGGAACCACCACACTCCGCATTCATGGAGTCGAAAGCATCAACACCGATGTCGAGTTCGCGCCGTCGGAGGACCCCATCGAGGCGATGAGCCTGCTCACCGCCGCAATCGTCACTCAATCCCATCTCACCATCGAGCGAGTGCCGATCGAGTTCCTCGAAATCGAGCTTGCGATTTTGGAAGAAATGGGGTTGGACTACTCGCTCAGTGAGGAGTACCTGGCCGCAAATGGCCACACCCGACTGGTGAATCTCACCGTCCGGCCATCAGAGCTGCGCTCTCCCATCGACAAGATCCACCCAATGCCCTTCCCGGGCCTGAACATCGACAACTTGCCGTTCTTCGCGGTCATTGCGGCCACCGCCCACGGCAAGACGATCATTCATGACTGGGTCTATGAGAACCGGGCGATCTACCTTACTGAGCTCAACCGGCTCGGGGCCCGCGTGCAGCTGCTCGATCCACATCGGGTCATCGTTGAAGGTCCAACACGGTGGCGCGGTCAGCAGGTGGTGTGTCCTCCGGCGCTACGGCCCGCAGTCTGCATTCTGCTGGGGATGCTGGCTGCTCGCGGAGAGTCCCAGCTGCGCGACGTTTACGTGATCAACCGTGGTTATGAGGACCTGGCCAACCGGTTGAATGCTCTAGGCGCCAATATCGAGGTGTTTCGCGACTGAGCTGCGGCGCTAGCGCACTCGTACGGGCATGAAGGTGTGGCTCGGATGAATCAGCTCATCTTGAGCGGCAATCAGGGCCAGCTCGGCGCGTCCTAGGCTTGTCGTCACACTTAGCACCCCATAGATGACCCCAGCGGTATGGGCGAGAGCCGCTGACAGGTCTGGCCTACGCAGCACAGACGCCAGAAAGATCGCGGTTGTCAGGTCGCCGCTGCCGGTGAAGGTGCGTGGCAATCGCGGCGTAGACACCAGCCAAGCACTCTCGCTGTCGACCGCGACCATCTCGATCGCGTCTAGCGGGCCGTCTCGGCGGACCACGCTAGTGATCAACACCACTTCGGGACCGGTGCTGCGTAGCGCATCGGCGGCATTCAGCACGCCCTCCATCGTCGAGACCGGCAGGCCCGTCAATGCGGTCACCTCGAACTGGTTCGGGGTGATGATCTGAGCCGTAGGCACGACGTGTTCCCGCATGAACTCTGCAATTCCGGGCCGGACGTAGCTACCGCGGTTTTCGTCTCCTAATACCGGGTCGCAACAGTAAATCGCCGCCGGATTGCGCTGCTTGACCAGCGCCACGGTTTCCAAGATCATCGCGCCGATGTCCTCGCCGCCCTGATAGCCAGAGAGCACTGCATCGACTTCCCCGAGTACGCCGCGCTCGTCGATTCCACGTATCACTGCGCCGAGGTCTGCGGCGCTCAATAGCGGTCCCCGCCAGGATTGGTAGCCGGTGTGGTTAGAGAAATGTACGGTGATCACCGGCCACACCTCTACACCCATCCGCATCAGTGGGAAGGTGACTGCGCTGTTGCCGACATGCCCGTAGGCCACCGATGACTGGATCGACAAGATGGTCATCACTAGCGTCATTCTGCTGGTGCGTATGTCAGTCTGGGCATCTGCAGCGCTTTTTGGCCGGCCACTTTAAAGTGGTGCCCATGTCCCCCGGCGTCGACGACAAGAACTCTCCCGACGCTGAGCTACCCATGGTGACCCTGCCGCGTGCCGGTGAGATTGCGCATGGATCCGGACGCCGCATT
>JBKPEY010000204.1:0-5762 GCA_046744405.1 Actinomycetota bacterium | reverse complement strand
CGCTGGCGCAAGTGAGACCTGCGCCGCATCATCGGACAGCGGTGACTCAGCCTCCGGTAGTCGAGCGGCGATCTCCTCCGCAGAGCAGTTGATGGTCACCGCCGATGATGCGCTCATGAGGATTTCCCTTTCCCAATGCTTCGCTTGCCTATCTGCTGATTGCGACCGCTGGTCAGCGGGTCTGGCCGATGGGCTACACGTCAACGGGTCTCAAGGTCAACGTGGTGCGTGTGGCGTCGTACGCCGACTCCGGCCACTCGCGAGCCTTTACCCAGCCTGGCCCTGGGGAAACGAGGCGCCTGTCGATTCCTTGCCGCTTGGCAGTCCGCGAAACCGGGCCAGTGATCATCATTCCGCGTACTTGTCTCGCAGATGCACAGGTTCGGGTTCGGGCTCGTGGTTCCGCTTGGCCTGGCGCGACTGGTAGGTGAGATTGAGCGCCTCTACACAGATCGCGAACGCGATAGGCCCATAGATGAAGGGCTTGTCGATGTGGAAGTCGAAGCCTTCGGCGATCAGGCTCGCTCCGATCAGCACCAGGAAGGAGAGGGCGAGCATTTTGACAGTCGGGTGCCGGCTGACGAATCCGCCGATCCAACCGGCGGTGAACATCATCAGCGCGATGGCGAGAACCACGGCGGCGATCATGATGTAGAGCTCGTCGACCATCCCGACAGCCGTGATCACCGAATCGAGCGAGAACACCATGTCAAGCAGCAGGATTTGGATGATGACGCCGGTGAAGGTCGCCTCACGACCAGTTGCCCGCTCCGCTTCGTGACCCTCAAGTTTTTCGTGGATTTCGGTGACCGCCTTGTAGACCAGGAAGGCGCCGCCCAAGATCAAGATCAGGTCTCGCCCGCTGATCTTGAGGACATCCCACGATCCGATGCTGAACAGCGGTGCGGTGAGGCCGACGACCCAAGAAGCTGCAAACAGCAAGCCGACCCGGAAAACCATTGCTAATGAGAGCCCCAGGATCCTGGCCCGGCGCCGCTGCTCAGGCGGCAGCTTGTCGGCAAGGATTGAGATGAAGACCACGTTGTCGATGCCGAGAACGATTTCTAGCAGGAGCAGTGTGACGAAAGCGATCCAAAGGTCAGGGCTGCTGAAGAAGTCCATGGGTCACTGATACCCAACCAGTGCAAGTCGCTGACTGCCCGAGACGTGTTGATAGGTCAAGCAACGACCTCGTAGTGTCGCACCGTTCGATCACGTTCGATGAGGAAGCGATCGTCCTCTGGATAGAAGACCGCCTGATCGATGTCGTTACCGGCGAAGGCCCTAATGCTGTCTAACGAATCCCAGAGTGAGAAAGTGACGATTTCTGAGCGATCACCCTCATCGCGACGCAGCATCCAGGCGCCCTGATTGCCAGGCGTTGAGCGGTACTCAGCCATGCCGGTCTTTGCGATGTAATCGGCGTACGCGTCTGCATCGTCGCGGCGTACGGCGCCTCTCCAAATCCGCGCGATCATGAACCGACACTAGCGAGAAGCGCACAGTAGGCAGCGGACCAGGACAGCGGTTAGTTATCGACAGTCGCGATGATGATGGTTATGGAGACGCAACCGATCTTGTTTGTGCAGGGCGCTGGTGACATGCAAGACCCAGACGGCAGCGGCCGGCTCGCGGCGTATCTGGCCAGCGAGCTCGGTGACAGCTATCGCGTCATCGCCCCCGAGATGCCAGAGGCTGACACCAATCCGCATTACCGACCGTGGAGAGATCGAATTGACCAGGAGCTTGATGCGATCGACGAAGATGTGATCATCGTTGGTCACTCCTTCGGTGGCTCAGTCGTGCTGAAATGCCTCGCCGAAGGCTCCTATGAACGCATTCAGGCCCTGTTCTTGATCTCTATGCCCAACTGGGGACCTGACGGGTGGGCGTACGAGGAATTCGCTGTGCCAAACGACGTTGGATCACGGCTGCCGACATCGAGTATCTTCCTGTACCACAGCCGCCATGATGCAGAGGTACCGTTCGCGCACCTCGGCTACTACCAGGAGCACCTGCCGACGGCAACGGTACGGGCGATTGACGGGTCGGAGCACTCCTTCCTCGAAGGACTTCCGGTGCTCGTCGAGGACATTAAAAGCCTGCGACGGTGATCGGCGCCCGCCTTACGCCTCATTGAAGAATGTGCGGAGGTCGCCAACAACAATTTCCGGGACTTCGAGCGCGGCGTAGTGCCCACCACGGTCGAACTCCGACCAGTGCACAATGTTGGCGTTGTCGCGCTCGGCAAGCGGTCGGATGGTTTGAAAATCGTGGGCAAAAACGGCGACACCGACGCGTCCTTGGCTCACCCTCGGCTTGGCGCCAGAGTGGCTTTCGCTGTAGTGGTAGCGCGCCGCGGTCGCGGACGTATTGGTGAGCCAGTAGAGCGACACCTGTGTAAGCACCTGCTCCTCCGTCACCAGGCTGGTTCCGTTGCCGAAGTTCTCGAAAAGCTCGTTGTATGCCAGCTGACCTACGGGAGAATCCGAGAGCGCGGCGGCGATCGTCTGAGGGCGAGTGCCGTTCATTTGGTTGTAACCGCCGACCGACTGAAACCAGCCGAGAAACTCCAGTGCGGCGTACTCCTTTGGACCGAATCGCTCGAATTCACTGGGCTCCCCAGAGGGAAAAGAGAACAACTGGAGCACGTGGGCTCCCAGAAAGCCAGGCGGGTCCAAGACAGCTAGTTCACGGGAGATCATTGCCCCGCCGTCACTCCCGTGCGTGCCGTACGACTCGTACCCGAGCCGGCGCATCAGGGTGTCGTATGTCTGGGCGACTCGTGCCATCGTCCAGCCCTCACCGACCAGCGGAGTGCTGAAACCATAGCCGGGCGTGGATGGAATGACGACGTCGAAGGCGTCCTCCGGTCGTCCGCCATGAGCTACCGGATCGGTTAGCGGACCGATCATGTCAAGGAACTCCGAAAACGACCCGGGATAGGTGTGCGCCAACAACAACGGTGTCGCCCCCGATTCAGTGGATCGAACGTGCACAAAGTGAACGGTCTGACCGTCGATGTCGGTGACAAAGTTGGGAACGGCGTTCATCCGAGCCTCCTGCTTGCGCCAGTCGAACTGCTGCCACGCGGCCACCATCTTCTGGAGGTAGGCGACCGGGGTTCCGTAGTCCCAACTGTCATTGGGCGCCGGAATCGGGAAGCGGGTGTTGGCGAGCCGGTGCTGAAGATCTTCGAGTGCGTCCTGAGGAATCGCGATTGTGAATGGACGGATGATGCCGGTCTGGCCGGCGGCTTCTGTGGTGGTCATGTCTTGACGCTAGGGTCGATTTAGGACAGCTTCTTTCCGCTTTTCGGTAAAGAATTGGCGCATGTACAAGACTTCCGGTCGATTACTCGCGCTGCTTGGGCTGCTGCAGTCCAGAACGATCTGGAGTGGTGCTGAGCTGGCAGAGCGGCTGGAAGTGAGCGGGCGGACGGTGCGCAATGACATCGAACGACTGCGGCAGCTCGACTACCCCGTAGAGGCGGTACGCGGACCCGCGGGGCACTATCGATTGGGCATTGGCGCCAAGCTCCCCCCGCTGTTGCTGGATGACGATGAGGCCGTGGCCGTTGCGGTTGGTCTACGCGCGGTTACCGGGGTCAGCGGCATCGAAGACACGAGTGCTCGCGCCCTTGCCAAGCTGGAGGCTGTGTTGCCCCACCGGCTCAGGCTACGGGTCAATGCTGTCCGGAATGCCGTAGAGACTGGCCCTGAGAACACCGGCACAAATGCGGCGGATCCGGAGGTCGACGCCGCATTGCTGATGTCCATTGCGGCAGCGATCCGCGATCATGAAGAAATTCGCTTCTATTATCACGGCGACGAACGACTCCAGGTCGAGCCATATCGACTCGTCAGCTGGCAGCGCCGCTGGTACCTGGTGGCACGTGACGCGGCGGCTGGAACTTGGTCAAGCTTCCGGCTCGACTGGATGCAACTGCGGGTTCCAGGCGGGCGCCGATTCCGACCAGTGGAGCTGCCCGGGGGTGACTATCCGGCCTTTGTGCTTCGTACCACGGCCTTCGCCGGCTGGCAGGTGCACGTCAGCATTACTGTCCATGCGCCTGCGGCGAAGGTTCTGAGTCGAATCAACCCAACCGTCGGCGTGGTGGAAGCCATCGACGAGAACACTTGCGTCCTGGTCACGGGAGCGGACAGTGTCGAGACTGTTGCGGTCTACATCGGCATGCTCGGACTCGACTTCACGGTAAGCGAGCCGCCCGAGCTCGTCGCCCATCTAACGACACTCTCCAAGCGGTACGCCAAAGCAGTCTCCACGGCGACGGTCGTGAGGATGGAGCGTCGCGAGCGCCAGGACATCAAAGAGCGATCGGACAGAGCACTCAGTACCGAAGCGACACTCAAGAACGAGCCGATCGAGAAGGCCGACAGCGCTGAGCCAATGGACCCGATCGACAGTATCGAGCCAACGGAGCCGATGGACAGTACCGATCGCCGCGAGTAGATCGAAGCACTGAGTTCTGCGACCGGAAAGAGAGCAACGAGTTAGTGCTGCGTGATTGTTTCTTCAAGGTCCATGGACTACGTCGCTTCCTGAGTTGGGCGAACGCTTAGGTACATCGCTAGGTAAGCGAGTGGGGCGTTCCACCGGATGCAGATGTCGTTGGTAGTTTCGGAGGTCGGTTCATCGAGATAGCAGCACTGCGGCGGTAGCCCGCGAAGCCGTTGGTCACTTGGGAAACCCGGCGTCTCAGTCGAGTTGGCTCCGCCTGCAAGCGCCCCAGGAGGCGGCGGCGGAAGGCTTGGATCAAGGTCGTGGCCGAATTGGCGGGTCCTCAGATGTGTCGTGCTATCGGTGCCGTAACCAGTGACGTAGCTTTGGCCAAGCGCATTACGGCCGAGAATGTAGTCGATGCCAGTGATCACGGCATCGTAAAAGCCTGCGTCTCCTGTGATGTCGGCGGCCGTAGCGAGGACGACAAGATTGTTGAGAACGCGGCCGTTGGAACCCCACGCCCAGCCGTCAAGTGGTGCGTAGGGCTGGCCCCACGGCTGCTCCTGCTGAAGCTTCAGAATCCGCAGCGCGCCCTGTCTCACGCTGTCAACGATCCGGTCATGGTCGGGCAGGTCAACGCCGGCGAGTGCGAGGTCGAGGCGGGCTGGTCCGGCCACCCGGTCGAAGTCAAATCCGTGGACGTCGAAGACGTCGGCGGTGTGCAGAGTGGAGCTGAGCACTTCGCTTCGGAAGTGGTCCTCTCCGGTGGCTAGCCACAGTTCGGCGGCGGCCCAGTAGAAGTCGTCGGCAAGTTGTTGATCGCCGTACGGTCCACCGCCAAATCGGCCCTCATCATCAGGTGCGATCAACTCGGGATACACGTGGGCAGCATGATGTGCTGCGCGCGCTGCTGTGAGCAACCGGTCGGCGTACTCGACATCGGTGGTTCTTAGCAGGCGCGCCGACTGGGCGGCGACGGCGGCGAGGTGCAAGGTGGCTGCCGTAGACGGCCGATGCAGGACCCTTAAGGTTGGGTCCTGGTGCGGCCAGCCGGGCATAGGGGACCAGGCGGTGCCGTGCACGCGGTGAAAGCCCATTCCTGCCAAGGGCTGGCCCGGTGGGACCCGCATCCGCAGCAGCCAATCCAGTTGCCAGCGGCATTCGGACTCCACTGTCGTCTGGGATAGCACAACGCGGCGGCTGGGTACCCGGCGGAGCAGCTCGAGGATGCTGAGCAGCTGCCAAACGGCGATGCTGCCGCTGACTGTGTACTTGCCATAGTCTCCGGCGTCGTACCA
>JBKPEY010000156.1:0-2959 GCA_046744405.1 Actinomycetota bacterium | reverse complement strand
TTGGCCAGCATCGCGGCCTGTCGGCGCGGCCAAGATGGGCGATGGCCATAGCCGTCAAACAGTGCATCTATGGCCCAAAGCAGGTGTGGATGGTGGGTCCGGACGATCCATTCCGCCCAAGCCAAATCCGCTACTGCCCAGCGAGGAATGTCAGCGCTTTGATCTCGTCCTCGCGCCGCATTACGGCATCCGGCCCGAGGTAGCGCTTGACCACTTGGCGGCTCTGGAGGCTTGCGGCATTTGTGTAGCCGTGTGGCAGCCGCTCAGGTTCTTTGCGTCGGATGCTCACCGGTCCAAGCTGCGGCCCAGCCCGACGGCCAAGTACACCGCAGCGAACATGCCCGTCTGCAGCAAAGTTGCGTAACGCTCGACGTCGGAGCCCGCCCAATGTGCGATCGTGCAGACGCGTACGTCGGCCCGTTCTGCCGATGCCACCAGGCGCTGATGATCAGTCCGGATCAGGCTCTCGGTGTTCCCGTCGTCGAGAAGCACCAATGTTGGCCGTCGATCGACCGATACCTGGTCTTCGAAGGGGTCGGCAAAGGGATCACGCGGGCCAGTGGAGTCCAAGATCGGCAATAGTGCGTCGGCATCAGCTGCGAGCGCCGCCCGGCCGCTAGCGGCGCGGAGTGCTTCGGCAATTCGCCGACTTGCCCGGGCAGCTAGTACCGAACCACCCCAGACAAGCGGCTGCGCGTCGGCGAGGCCCATTGCCAGATCCTTGGCCGGATTCTCCGCAACGTCGGCAAACGGCGAACAATCCCCGGCCACCTTGTCCATGGCATCAGCCACCAGCTCAGGACGGACTTCCGGACCCAGCTGCATCTTGTGCAAGCCGTCCAACACCACGATTGCCGCGGCGAGCGGGTCGGCGGTCGCGGTCGGCAGCATGATGGTGGATCGGGATGCGGCATGCTCAGCGATCATCGAGGGCCGAGGGCAGGCGATCAACAGCTGGCTGCCGCGGCGTACGGCTTCGTGCACGGTCGCAATGACACCAGCCGGCGCACGTTCGCTTGCCATCACTACCACAAGGTCGAGGGCACCCACCCAGCCAGGAAGTCCGTGAGTCGGCCAGGCAACGAATGGAACCGGGCAGACCGGTTCGAGCATTGCCCGAATGAAACGTGCCTCGGTGCCCGTGGCGATCACCGCGCGAGGTCGGGGCAATCCTGTGAGCTGATTGATCGGTTCCGCTGAATCGGCGGTCTCTCGGCGTACTCGGGCACCGGCTTCGGCGAGTCGGCGCAGGATCGCATCGGCACCTGCCAGCGCCTTCTCATCCTCCAGCCAGGCGTCGTTGAAGATCGACATCACCGTCCAGGTGAGGTGCCTGGGCGGTCGGCTGGAGAGTTGGGGCGGCGGGCTTCCTCGATCAGTAGCACCGGAATCTGTTGCCGTACCGGATAGGCAAGGCCACAGTCTGCCGCCAGGCACACCAATTCATCGCGATCATGATCGACAGCGAGTGCCCCATGACAGTTGGGACAGGCCAGAATCTCCAACAGCTCTGGCGCTAGTTCGACTGCCACGCTCTCCCCTCCTCGTCTGCTCCGCTAGGCGCGGATCAAACCTAGTGCCTCGTCCCGCAACGCCTCCATGGTTTCGAGGCTGGCCGCTTCAACATTCAGCCTGAGCAGCGGCTCGGTGTTGCTGGGTCGAACATTGACCCACCAGTCCGGACCAGAGATCGTCAGCCCGTCGAGTCGATCTTGGGTTCCACGCCCTGCGAAGGCACCCGCCACTCGATCCATGATCATCTGTTGGTCCGCGACCCGGCTGTTGATCTCTCCCGAGGCAGCGTACCGCTCGAAGCCGGCGACCAGCTGCGAGAGTGGCCGGTCAGAATGGCCGACTGCGGCTAATACGTGTAGCGCGGCGAGCATGCCAGTGTCAGCCCCCCAGAAGTCACGGAAGTAGTAATGCGCCGAGTGCTCACCGCCGAAGATCGCATTGTGTTCGGCCATCGCGGCTTTCACGAAGGTGTGGCCGACTTTGGTAATGACGATCTTGCCACCGGCAGCCTGAACCACTTCTGCAACGACACGAGAAGTGATCTTGTTACAGACGATTGTCGCGCCGGGCTCGCGGCCTAGCTCCTGAGCGGCAATCATTGCTGTCACGGCCGATGGGCTGACCACCTTGCCGCGCTCGTCGATGATGAAGCAGCGATCTGCATCGCCATCGAAGACCAGGGCAAGATCAGCTTTATGATCAGTCACCGCGGCCTGTGCGTCGAGTAGGTTTTCTGGCTCCAGCGGATTTGGTGGGTGATTGGGGAAGCTGCCATCCAGCTCGGTGAACAGACCTATCAGCTCAAGATCATCACCGCCGAGGGCGGCTGGCAGGGTGTGCCCAGCCATTCCGTTGCCCGCATCGGCAACTACCCGTAGCCGCCGGATGCCCTTGGTGTCCACAAGGGAGTGCAGGTGGTCGGCGTACGCCGAAAGTACGTCCCGCTCGGTACGCTTTCCCGGCCTGGCTACCGGTTCGGGCTGCGGCCCGCCGGCGCGCTCAGCTATCTCGATCAAGTCGGCTGAGGTGATTGGCTTAGCGCCCGCCAGGCAGAACTTGACTCCGTTGTAGTCAGCCGGATTGTGACTAGCGGTGAACATTGCGCCTGGCAGATCGAGCCAGCCAGAGGCGAACCACAGCTGGTCGGTGCTCGAGAGACCGATATCGATCACATCCACGCCGCGGCTGAGTACACCATCGATGAAGGCACCCGCCATCCGTGGACCACTGGTACGCATATCGCGGCCCACCACAAGCGCGGCAGCCTTATGGAGATCGAGCACATCGACGGCTGCGGCACCAATGGCATACGCTCCAGCGTCGTCCCACTCTGGGTCTGGACCGTCGGCGATTCCGCGAATGTCGTTGGCTTTGAAGATTCCCCGCTTAATCATGGCGGAAGAATCCTAGACTGCCCGCGATGGCGGTGGGCGCGATCGGGCCT
>JBKPEY010000600.1:0-15424 GCA_046744405.1 Actinomycetota bacterium | reverse complement strand
GAATCTTGTGTCCCCAGGTGAACGCGAGCAGAACGATCGCAAGCACCGGGACAATGACTGTCCACGACAAGACCTTGGGAAGACGACCGGCCGCCATGAAAGCCAGGTTTCCATAGCAGCGCCGCTCGATCTGGCAAGAGGTTGGTGAAAGTGTCAGAGCCCACCGATACCGTCGAGTTATGGACTTCAAACTTGAACTTATCGGCGTGCCGGTGACTGACGTTGACCGTGCCAAGGCCTTCTACGTCGATCAGGCTGGCTTCAACCTGGACCACGACCACGCCGTGAGCGAGAACATTCGCTTCGTGCAGCTGACCCCGCCGGGTTCAGCGTGCTCGATCGCCATCGGTAAGGGCATTACGCAGCTGGAGCCGGGCACCTTGGACAACCTTCAGGTAGTGGTAAGCGACGTTCACCAGGCCAGAGCTGAGCTGGCTGAGCGGGGTGTTGAGGTCAGCGAGGTTGACGTGCAGCCTTGGGGATCGTTCGTGTTCTTCCGCGATCCCGATGGCAACCGATGGGCCGTGCAGCAGTTGCCTGACTATTCAAGGGCGCTTGGCGGTAGTGGTGATATCAGCGAAGGCTGGACCGGCTGAGTGTGGGCGGTGACTCTAATGATCATTCACCGGAGCGGCGGCGTACGGCCAAGAAGTCAAGAACACACCAATGACAAGACACAGCAGTCCGATAGCGAGCCAGGTAGGACTGCCCGTCATGAAGCTTCCCTTGATCAGGCCGGCTCCTTGACCAATCCAGACACCGCCGACGAGCACGGCTAGCCCGCCGATGATCAAGATGACCGTACGTGCCGCCTTCGATCTCATCGCAAGCTCGTCCTAGCGCGTGATTCGGAACAAGCGGTCATCGTCCGTGGTGGGATCGCCCCTGCCGTCAGTGTTGGAGTTGGTCAACAGCAGGCTGTTGCCGTCACTCGCGACCGCAACGGTCCGCAGCCTTCCATAGTCACCTCTGAAGTGAGCAACCGGGTCGCCGGCCTTGGTGCCATCAAGCGGAATCTGCCAGAGCCGTTCGCCGCGCAGTCCGGCCATCCACAGATCGCCCTGCCAGTAGGCCAGCCCCGATGGTGAGGCATCGCTAGTGCGCCAGACAACCTTGGGGTTGGTCATCCCGTCGACGTTGCCTGAGCCCTCCACCTCCGGCCAGCCATAGTTGTCACCTTTGCTGATCAAGTTCAGTTCGTCCCAGGTTTGTTGGCCGAACTCGCTGGCCCACAAGCGGCCCGCATCGTCGAAGGCAAGCCCCTGAACGTTGCGATGGCCGTAGCTGAAGACCTCATTGTCGAACGGATTGCCTGGAGCCGGGCTGCCGTCGAGTCGGAGCCTGAGGATCTTGCCGCCGAGGGACTTCTTGCTCTGCGCCAGGCGGCCACTTCCGCTTTCGCCGGTCCCGACGTAGAGAAAACCGTCAGGACCGATCACCATCCGGCCCCCGTTGTGGATAAAGCCCTTGGGAATGTCTTTGAGAATGACCCTGGGTGACCCAAGATCGCGACCGTCCCAGCTCATCGAGATGATCCGATTGTCATCCCTGGCGGTGTAGTAGGCGAAGACCGTCTTTTCGTCCGGAGTAATAGCCAGACCGAGCAGTCCGCCTTCGCCAGCTGGATCTGCTTCGTCAATGGTCTTGATCGTGGACGTGGAGCCGTCCTTGACCCGAACGATCTTCCGGTTGTCGCGTTCACTGATCAGAAAGCTGCCATCCCTCAATGGCACAAGTCCCCATGGCGCCTCGAGATTCGAGGCAATCTCGCGGGCGCGCGGGTCACCCCTCGACTGCACAGTGCTAGGTGAGGGACTGCTGGGACGTGCACTGACGGAGTCTGAACTCGACGGTGGCGGCGAGCTTGCTGGAGTCAGCCCAGCGGTACGGGTCTCCGGGCTTGGTTCATTGGCCGCGTTGGTGCATCCAGCCAAGAGCACCAAGAGTGCACCGCAGGCGGCTGTCAAGCTTGAGCGCCCAACCCGATGCTTTGCAGACATCCTGGGCGCGGTCACTCCCACATCTTTGCCGCGGTAGTCAAAACAGCTGTCACGTCCGTAAGTCCGATGAGTTCAAGATCTCAATGGCATCCGGCTCGCCCACCAATTTGATCTCAGCGACGCTGGTCCTGCCGTGCGCGTACAACATCAGTTCGCTCGGATTGCCGACAAGGGTGACTGTGGAAGTGCCGCTTACCGCGCGAATCGTCTCGGGCGCTCCGTCGGCGTCGGCCGAGCCCAAGCGCTCTAAGACGACGCCCACCTGCACTCGCCGGAACCATGCTCGACCCAGCAGCTTCAGTCGTCGCCACATCCACTCCTCGACATCGTCGTCGAGGTGTCGCGAGGTCTGTGGACTGTCTCCAGCCCGGCGTACGTCCTCATGGTGGATGAAGAATTCTGTTGTGTTGGCTCCCTCATCGACGCCGGGAATCGCGAAGATCGAGAATCTCGCAGGACCCCGGCGGACTCGATCGACGAGCTCGGAGTATTCCCATCGCTGCTTGATTTCGGCCATTCGGCGCTCATACAAGCTGGACAGGGGCTTAGCGACAATGCCGCTTGCACCGACTGGATCCGTCTCGCGAATCCATAGGTGCGACGCCAAATCATGGGTGTCCCAGCCCTCGCACAGCGTGGGTGCATGCGGTCCAACCTTGTCGAGCAGCTCACACAGCTCGGCTCGTTCGGACCTGGCAAACGTCACGAGCGTCCATGGTAGCGGTAGCTCCGATGCGACCGGCATCGTCGCATTGGTCCAGGCAGGATGCGTAAGACAAGGACTCGCCACCTCGCGGAAAACTGAGGAGGTGTGCCGGCCATGTTGGAACAATGGGCGCGTGACAGACCCTGCACCGGCTGCCGTCGGCAGCACTCTTGACCCTCAGATTGCCGCAATGCTGAAACGCGATCCGGCTGGATTGATCACCGCCGTCATTCAAGAGGCCGCCACCGGGGAGGTCCTTATGGTGGGTTGGATGGACGATCTGGCGCTGCACAAGACCCTGACCACCGGACGCTCCACCTTCTTCTCGCGCAGTCGTGGCGAGTACTGGGTGAAGGGTGAGACTAGCGGGCACCGCCAGTGGGTTCGGGAGGTTCGGCTCGACTGTGACGGTGACACCGTGTTGGTCAAGGTGCATCAAGAGGGTGCTGCCTGTCATAGCGGTGATCGCACCTGCTTCGACGGGCGTTTGCTGCTTGCTGCGGTCGCTCAGCCAGCTGAGGACGCAGGGCGGTGACCGAGCTCGCCCCGACGCTGGAGGAATTCCGCAAGCTTGCTGTGGAACGGCGCGTCATCCCGGTCTACCGGCGGCTGCTAGCAGATGCCGAGACCGCAATCGGGGTCTATCGCAAGTTGGCTCGGAATCGGCCTGGAACCTACCTCCTGGAGTCTGCCGAACAAGGCGTGTGGTCGCGCTATTCCTTCGTGGGAGTTCGTGCTGCCGCGACGCTGACTGAGCAGAACGGCCAGGCGGCCTGGACGGGTCATGCCCCCATCGGCTTACCGACTGGAGGAGACCCGTTGGCCGCGGTTCGTGAAACCCTGCGGCTTCTGCATACCCCGCACGATGAGGGCTTGCCACCGTTTACCTCCGGCTTGGTCGGTTATCTCAGCTACGACGCGGTGCGCCGGGTGGAGCGGTTGCCCGATTCTTGTATTGATGACCTGAAGATTCCGGAGCTGGCGTTCCTCCTGGCATCCGATCTTGCCGTACTTGATCATCACAACGGCGAAGTGTGGCTGGTTGCCAACGCGATCAACTTCGACAACACCGACGAGCGAGTCGATGAAGCGTACGCCGACGCCGTTGCTCGGGTGGAGGCGATGACGGAGCTTTTGATCGAGCCGATGCCGGCCGGGATAGTGGCCGCGAGCTTCGATCGGGAGACACTTCCGATCCGACGGCAGCGTAGCCCCGAGGACTACCAGCAGGCCGTCCGCTCTGCAGTGGAGGAAATCAAGGCAGGAGAGGCATTCCAAATCGTTGTCAGCCAGCGATTTGAGGTCGACACCAGCGCTGATGCACTCGATATCTACCGAGTACTGCGGTTGACCAACCCGAGTCCCTACATGTATCTCCTGCGGCTGGAGGACTTCGACATCGTCGGGTCCTCTCCCGAGGCGCTAGTCACCGTCAAAGGCACCACAGCGGTCACTCACCCTATTGCCGGTTCCAAGCCGCGTGGGGCCACTCCGACCGAGGATGCCGCGTTGGAGGCGGAGCTGCTCGGCGACCCAAAGGAGCGGGCCGAGCATGTCATGCTCGTTGATCTTGGTCGTAATGATCTTGGCCGGGTCTGTCAGCCAGGCACTGTCGAGGTGGTGGAATTTATGGAGGTCCGCCGCTATAGCCACATCATGCACTTGGAATCCACGGTGACCGGCTCCATTGCCCCCGAATGCACGGCACTTGACGTCGTCCTGGCGGCGTTCCCGGCTGGCACATTGTCCGGCGCACCGAAGGTCCGCGCGATGGAGATCATCGACAATCTCGAGGTTTCCCGACGTGGCTTGTACGGCGGCGTAGTGGGTTATCTGGACTTTGCCGGTGATGCCGATGCCGCCATTGCGATTCGGACGGCACTGCTACGCGGTGGTGTCGCCTACGTGCAGGCCGGTGGCGGAATCGTTGCCGACTCCGACCCAGCGACGGAAGATCAGGAAACCCAGAACAAGGCAGCGGCTGTTGTGCGGGCCATTTCGATCGCCGAGAAATTTGCAGCCGTGCAACCCGCGGCTTGGCTGCTCGGGGCCGGAGCCCACGCCGGATGAGATCCAAAGGGCTGGCCTTCGGCTGCCTCCTGGCTGGTGCAGCGCTGGCGCTGATTGCCAGCGCCCAGCCGTGGTGGCGTGGTCTCGGCGACGGTACAGCTGTGAAGGTCACCGGCAGCCAGGCAACCGGCGGATTGAGTCAAGCACTTGCAATCGTCGCGCTGGCCGCAACGCTGCTGATGCTGGCACTGCGGAGTCGCGGCCGCCGCGTCGTTGCAGCGCTGCTGCTGTTGTTCGGCGTTGGGACTGCTCTGACCGGAGGATTTTGGCTGCAACCTCGCCCGAACGCGGTACGCGGCCAGCTCGGTCACGTCGGCGTCTTCGACGACCTCGGCCTGACTGCGACAGCGTGGCCCTGGCTCTATGTCCTTGCTGGGGTGCTGATTGCCGCTGGTGCCGTCCTGACCATGATCTTTGCAGCCAGCTGGCCAAATGGATCCGACCGCTTCGAAAAAGGACCCGGTAAGGTGCAGGCGTCGGAGGATCCCGCTGAGCTGTGGAAGGCAATGGATGCCGGAGTCGATCCAACCACTGATGATCGCAACACGCTGACCGTGGCGGACCCCGAGATGCGCAATCGAGAGCCAGGAGACACAATGGATGGCACCGAACAGGCGCAGCAATTACCCTAGTCGCCCACGAGCCCCAATTCGGGTCAGGTGCAGCGAGGGTTCGGGGAGCGCGAGGCGTAGCGCAGTCCTGGACGGGACGTGCTCGGAATGCAGATCCCGATCAGCAGAAACGAGGAAACCAGCCATGGCAGGCACAAGCCAGCAGTCAGCACAGCACTCAGATGTGGTACATCCGAAGAACCGGCGCGGCAAGCATGTGCACCACGGCCGCACTCTCGCGGCGTGGATCGGATCGGTCATTGGGCTGGTGGCCTTCATCGTCGGTGGCATCGCGGTGGTACTCAAGTACTGGCCAATGTTCTGGGGCGCCGTAGGTTTGGCGGTGGTCGCCTTGATTGTGACGGTGGTCTTGCAGCGCATGGGCTACGGCGCACACTGATCGGGCTGATCGTGGGTGCATTAGACGACATCATCGCCGGGGTTCGGCAGGATCTGGCCGCTCGACAGCAGCAGGTTCCGCTCGAACGGTTGAAGGAAAGATGTCAACACGTCGACCAAGCAATCGATCCGATGCCGCGCTTCCGTGGGCCTGGTGTCGCTGTCATTGCCGAGGTCAAACGGTCCAGTCCCAGCAAGGGAACCCTGGCTGAGATTGCCGATCCAGCAGCGCTCGCAGTGGAGTACGAAGCTGGAGGGGCGGCTGCGATTTCTGTATTGACCGAGCAGCGGCACTTTGCAGGATCCTTGGATGATCTTGTGCGGGTACGCTGCGCGGTCGACATTCCGGTTCTGCGTAAGGACTTCATCGTTACCGCATATCAGCTTTTCGAGGCGCGTGCCGCGGGAGCCGATCTGGTGCTGTTGATTGTGGCGGCGTTGTCCGACCCGGAACTGGTCTCCCTTGTGGAACGGGCGCGTTCGATTGGGCTGACCCCTTTGGTGGAAGTGCATACGGCTGAAGAGGTAACACGGGCGGTGGATGCCGTCGCATCGATAATTGGTGTCAACGCTCGTAGTCTGCAGACCCTCAAAGTCGATCCTTCGATCTTCGCCCGACTGGCGCCGCTGATCCCGGACAACGTTGTCCGGATCGCGGAGTCCGGCGTACGCGGACCGCACGATGTGATCGACTTGGCCCGCGCCGGCGCAGACGTGGTCCTCGTCGGCGAGGCACTGGTAACGGGTCGAGACCCACGCAGTGGAGTGGCCGACTTGGTCGCCGCGGGAGCGCATCCGGCGGTGCACAAGTCCTAAGTCAGGGCCTTGAGCCTTCGCCGTTGCCTCACAGGACATCACAGTAAGGAAACGAGTTGTCAGGGGAGTCCATCGTGACCCCGGGGCTGCCGCGGCAGTGGGGCGCCTCCTCGCCGGACGCCAGCGGCCACTTCGACCGGTTCGGAGGAAGATTCGTCCCCGAGGCGCTGTACGCGGCGCTGCTGCAACTGGAGCGAGAGTTCCATGCAGCCATGGCGGACCCGGCTTTCAAAGCCGAACTCGGTGAGCTGCTGGCCGACTACACAGGGCGACCCAGCCCGATCACCGAAGCCAAGCGGTTCTGTCAGCACGCCGCGCGTACCCCGAACGGACAGCTTCCGATCATCGTATTGAAGCGCGAAGATCTGAACCACACCGGCTCGCACAAGATCAACAATGTGATTGGCCAAGCTCTATTAACGAAAAGGATGGGAAAGACCCGGGTCATCGCCGAAACCGGCGCCGGGCAACACGGCGTCGCGACGGCCACCGCGGCAGCGCTTTTCGGACTCGATTGCACCGTCTACATGGGCAAGGTCGACACCGAGCGACAGGCACTCAACGTTGCTCGGATGCGCTTGCTCGGGGCTGAGGTGATCGCTGTCGAGTCGGGCACCCAGACGCTGAAAGATGCCATGAACGACGCCATGCGGGACTGGGTGGCCTCCGTCGATAACACCCACTATCTGATCGGCTCAGTCGCTGGTCCGCATCCCTTCCCGATGATGGTCCGGGAATTCCAGCGTGTGATCAGCACCGAGGCGCGCGCCCAGCTTCTTGATCGCTATGGCCGGTTGCCCGATGCGGTGGCTGCATGCGTTGGTGGTGGTTCGAATGCCTTGGGCATCTTTGCCGATTTCATTCCCGACGCCGACGTCGCGCTGTGCGGCTTCGAGGCCGGCGGAGAGGGCATCGAGTCCGGGCGCCACGCCGCGACCATCTCGGCCGGCGAGATCGGTGTACTGCACGGCATGCGCACCTTCGTCCTGCAAGACGAAGACGGCCAAACGAAAGCGTCGCATTCCATTTCGGCTGGATTGGACTATCCCGGGGTAGGGCCGGAGCACTCCTGGCTCGCCGAGGTGGGCCGCGCGCACTACGAGCCGATCACCGATGCCGAGGCAATGGATGCCTTCCAGCTACTTGCCCGTACCGAGGGAATCGTCCCGGCGATTGAGTCGGCGCACGCACTTGCCGGGGTGCTCAAGCTTGGTCCGCGGTTGGCCGCCGAATCCGGACAGCGGCCGTTGATTCTGGTGAATCTTTCCGGCCGCGGCGACAAGGACGTTGATACCGCGATCAGCTGGTTCGGTCTGGACACTTCCGGCACGTCATCGGAGTCCACGATTGACCCGACGAACACCGGATTGGAAAAGTGACCGTCGGCCCCGGGCACACCGGGCAGCTGTTGCTCGAAGCCAGAAACCAAGGTCGCGGCGCGCTTGCGGGGTTCCTCCATGTGGGTTACCCGACGCTAGAAATCTCGCTGCGGGCCTTCAAGGCGCTTACCGGGGAGGGTGCTGAGTCTCCTGGTGTTGATCTTGTGGAGGTAGGGATCCCGTATAGCGATCCGGTGATGGACGGGGTCACGATTCAACGTGCCGGAACAAAGGCACTCGAGCGTGGCGTACGGACTAGGGATGTATTCGCCGCTGTGGAAGCCGTTGCGAACTCGGGTACGCCGGCGCTGGTGATGACCTACTGGAATCTGGTCGAACGCTACGGCGCAGACCGGTTCGCTCGCGACCTTGCCTCGGCGGGTGGCGCTGGAGCAATTACGCCAGATCTCACGCCGGATGAGGCAGCAGAGTGGATATCGGTGTCTGATGATCATGGTTTGGACCGGGTCTTTCTGGTCTCGCCATCCTCGACCGAGGAGCGTCTTGCCGCCACTGTGGCCGCGTGCAGAGGCTGGGTCTACGCAACCTCACTGATGGGAGTCACCGGGACCCGGGCTCAGACCTCCACCGCTGCGCCGGAGCTTGTGCACCGGATACGCGGGGTCGATTCGTCCGCATTGGTCGGGGTCGGCCTCGGTGTATCCAATGGCGTGCAGGCGCGGGAGCTGGCAGGTTTCGCTGATCTGGTCATCGTCGGCTCGGCGCTGGTGAAGACGGTACTCGATGCTGAAGACGCCGGGCGCCCGGAGGATTTGAGTGGGCTGCGGGCGCTTGTCGCTGATCTTGCCGCTGGCGTACGCGCCGGTGATGGCGTCGGTGACGGTGAGCCTTCGCCAGCACTCTCGGCTGGTCCAACAGAATCGGGAACTTCACAACGATCGCCAGGGTTAGTCGGGACGTGAGCTGCAGCGTCAGAACCGGCCCGGATAGATGAGCCCAAATAGATGAACCCGGATAGATGAACCCGGATAGATGAACACTGCAGCCCGTTCACTTATGGCAGTCGTTGTGCTGCTGTTGATCTCCGGCTGTGTTTCGGCACCAAGCGGACCGACGGGCCAGCGGAACGCCGATCCGGCTGGATATACCGGCGGATCCTCGCTGCCCGAGCCCTATTCGATGCCCGAGGTCTCGCTGACCGACACGTCGGGACGGCCATACAACCTCGCCACAACGCCGTCCAAACCGACTACGTTGCTCTTCTTCGGCTATACGCATTGCCCCGATGTGTGTATCACGGTGCTTTCCGACGTCGCATTGGCCCTGCAGCGGCTGACGCCAGCGGATCGAGATCAGATCCAGTTCATCTTCGTGACTACCGATCCCGCGCGTGACAAGGAGAAGCAGATCCGACGCTATCTCGATCGCTTCAATCCCTCTTTCGTCGGTCTCACCGGTCCGCTTCCGATGATCAAGAGGGCCGCGACACAAGTCGGGGTCGACATCCAGGGCACGGAGAAGCTCCCGAGCGGAGGCTACGAGGTTGGCCATTCGGCGCAAGTGATCGGCTTCAGCCGGAACTCAGGGGTCGTGCTATGGACGCCAGGCACGCCGATTGCTGCGCTGAAGCAAGACTTCGCCTTACTGGTGGAACGGTCACGTTGAGTTCCTCTATCGATACCAAACCGTGGTTTGCCGCCGCTGCACCATGGGTCTCGACGGCTGCACGGGTCGTTCTCGGCGGGGTCTTTCTGGTCGCCGGCGGCCTTAAGGTCATCGATCCACAATCCTCGGTCGCGGCGGTTCGGGCCTACCGGCTGTTGCCGACATCCGTGGCCACCATCGTCGGCTGGGGACTGCCATTTGCCGAAATCGCGCTCGGGCTGTTGCTGCTCGCGGGCGTGGCTACCCGTCTCGTCGCAGCTGCCGTGGTGGTGTTACTCGTGGTGTTCATCGCCGGGGTAGCATCTGCCGCGATTCGGGGCCTGAGCATCGATTGTGGGTGTTTCGGCGGTGGAGGTGACGTAGCGCCGGGACAAACCGCGTACGGCATCGAGATTGTTCGCGATGTCGGGTTGTTGCTGCTGGCATTGTGGCTGCTGTGGCAGCCACGTAGCCGGTTCGCTCTGGATCGCCTGTCAACTGATCATGTGGCGGAGGCGTCCCGGTGAGTGGCCCCAAGAGTATGAACGCGCGTGAGCGTGCCCGGCTGGCTGCGGAGCAGGCCGCGGCCAGGAAGCGCGACCGGCGGATCTTGATCATGATGATCGCTGCATTCGTAGTGGTCCTGGTGGCCGGCGGGATCGTATTCCAGGCCTGGCGTACCAACCGCGCACCATCTGCTGCGCCGTCGGTCTCAGTGTCGGCCAGTCCGGTCACCCTCACGAATGGACGACCCATCCCTCTCGGCTCTGCCGAGGCGCCGGTCACGATCACCTTGTATGAGGACTTCCACTGCCCGCACTGCGCGGACTTCGAGGAGCAGTTCGGATCGACCATTACCCAAGCTCAGGAGGCTGGAGCCGCTCGCGTCGAGCTTTATCCCATGGCGTTCATCGATGAGGGTTCACTCACTGCGGCGAATGCCATGGCCTGTGCGGCCGAAGCCGGCTTCGGTCAGGCTTACTACCTGGGACTGTTCGCCAACCACACGCTGCAATGGAGTGATCCGCAGTTGATCGATCTAGCGACCAAGGTGGGCGGAACGCCCTCAGAGGCCTTCAAGACGTGTGTCACAAGACGGGCGCATGCGGATTGGGTGACCTCGATAAATGCGGTTGCGGATACCAATGGCGTCGCTCAGACTCCGACCATCCTGATCAACGGCAAGGAAGTCGATATGGCAACACTGACGCCCGAGTCGCTCAAGACAATGATCAATGACGCAGCTCGGAAATAGCAGCCTTCACACAGCGGGCGGATCAATTGAACCTACTGGGCTAACGTAGGTTGCCGATCGCGAGCACGAGTGAAGAGAGAGTGGGGCGTTATGGGGACGGTGCGGTGACAGCCAGCTGGGCGCATGCGGTCCTGTCCATCCCGAGCCCCGCTACGAACATCTGGCACCTCGGCCCAGTTCCCGTCCGGGCGTACGCGCTGTGCATCATCGCCGGCATCATCGCCGCGATGATCATCGCCACGCGGCGCTGGCGTGCCCGTGGTGGTACCGCTGACAGCATGGAGCTGATGGTGGTGGTTGGCGTGCCGTTCGGTATCGTCGGCGCCCGGCTGTATCACGTAATCACCGACTACCAGCTCTACTTCGGTCCAGGTCGGCACCCACTGAATGTGTTGAAGATCTGGGAGGGTGGCCTCGGAGTCTGGGGAGCCATTGCGTTCGGCGTTCTCGGCGGTTACCTGGTTGCTAGGCGCCGCAGGATCGCCTTTCCTGCCGTGCTCGATGCGGTGGCACCCGCCATCTTGGTGGCGCAAGCCATCGGCCGGCTGGGCAATTGGTTCAATCAGGAGCTGTTCGGCCGCCCCACCACATTGCCGTGGGCGCTGGAGATCGCGCCGCAGTTCCGCCCAGCAGGCTATGAGCAGTTCGCGACATTCCACCCGACCTTCCTGTACGAGATGGTCTGGGATCTCGCCGCCGCAGCCATTCTGGTCTGGTTGGATCGCCGGTTCCGCCTCGGGCACGGCAAGGTTTTCGCGCTCTACGTCTTGCTGTACACCGCCGGTCGGTTCTGGATCGAGGCGCTCCGGATCGACACTGTCAATGAGATCGGCGGTTTCCGGCTCAATAACTACACCGCGCTGATCGGCTTTCTCGTCGCGCTGGTATGGCTCATCTGGCTGATCCGCAACAGGCCCGGCCGAGAAGAAGTCGTCGAGGGCATCGGCCTCACTGTCGAGCCCATCGCAGCGGAGAACACGGCTAACTCCTCATCGACTGACCCCTCATCCATTGACTCCGTTGCCCATAGCGAGTTGCAAGATGAGGACACGGCCACCTCAGCTTCGAGCAAGGACCCGTACACGGCCCCTTAGCCGGCGGAAATCTCGGATTCGGCAGGGGGCCCACCGAGCAATTTGCCGTTCCAGGATCCAGGCTGAGTGCGTTACCCTTTCCATCAACTTTGGGCCAATGTTGTCCTGCAAGCTCTGTAGCGCGCACGTTTGCCCTCCAAGTCGTGCCGCCTCAGCCGTGACCGTGGCAGAGACCCTCAGTCTGCTGACCGGCTTCGACGACGGGAGTTGTTTCATGACAGCTGCTCATGCGCTTCCAAGGGCCCCCAAGGCCGAGGGCCTTTACGACCCGGCGTTTGAACATGACGCCTGTGGTGTCGCTTTTGTCGCAACCCTCAGCGGGGTTCCCAGCAACGCCATCGTTGCCAAGGGTCTGCAGGCATTGCGCAATCTGGACCACCGCGGTGCGGTCGGGTCAGATCCGAAGACCGGCGACGGCGCCGGCATGTTGTTGCAGATCCCTCATGCTTTCTTTCGCGATGAGGTGGACTTCGAACTTCCCCGACAGGGCGCGTACGCGGTGGGCAACGCGTTCCTGCCTACCGATCCTGAGCTTGCCGGAAAGGCAAAGGCCGGCATCGAGCAGATCGCAGCGGAGGAAAACTTGCGCGTGCTCGGCTGGCGTCAAGTGCCCACCGATGACTCCTCACTGAGCGACGTCACGCGGTCGAACATGCCCTACTTCGAGCAGTTGTTCATTACGGCCAAAGGCGCACCGTTGATGGGCATTGCGCTGGACCGGCTGGCCTACTGCCTACGTCGCAGGGCCGAGCATGAGACCGGCATTTACTTTGCATCGCTGTCCGCCCGAACCATCGTCTATAAGGGCATGTTGACCACTCAGCAGCTGCCACAGGTATTCCCGGAGCTGCTGGACCAAAGGATCGAAAGCGCGCTGGTGGTCGTGCACTCCCGCTTCTCTACCAACACGTTCCCGGCTTGGGAGCTGTCTCACCCGTACCGAATGATCGCCCACAACGGTGAGATCAACACCGTGATGGGCAACCGCAACTGGATGCGTGCCCGCGAAGCGCTGCTGACTAGCGATGTCATCCCCGGCGATCTGGAGCGGCTGTTCCCGATCTGTACGCCCGACGCATCCGATTCGGCTTCGTTCGATGAGGTGGTGGAGCTGCTGCACCTCGGTGGACGTTCCTTGCCGCACGCGATGCTGATGATGATCCCGGAGGCCTGGGAAAACAACAATCAGATGGATTCGGCCCGCCGGGAGTTCTACGCCTTTCACTCCTGCCTGATGGAGCCCTGGGACGGTCCGGCCGCTGTGGTGTTCACCGACGGTACGGTCGTAGGCGCGGTGCTGGATCGGAACGGTCTGCGACCAGGACGCTTCTGGGTCACCGACGACGGCCTGGTGGTGCTGGCATCGGAGGCCGGCGTGCTGGACATCCCACAGGACAAGATCGTCCAGAAAGGCCGGCTGCAGCCAGGCCGAATGTTTCTGGTCGATCTTGGTCAACACCGGATCATTTCCGACGAGGAGATCAAGGCTCAGCTGGCCGCTGCCGCACCGTACGGTGAGTGGCTCATCGGCGGCCGGATTCTGCTGTCCGACCTGCCCGAGCGAGATCACGTCGTCCATACACATGCTTCGGTCACTCGGCGCCAGCAGGTCTTCGGCTACACCGAGGAGGAGTTGCGGCTGATCTTGGCGCCGATGGCCTCCAGCGGCGTCGAACCGCTTGGTTCCATGGGCACCGACACACCGCTGGCAGCTCTGAGCGACAAGCCGCGGTTGCTGTTCGACTACTTCTCCCAGCTCTTTGCACAGGTGACCAATCCACCGTTGGATGCCATTCGCGAGGAGTTGGTGACCTCGCTGTACAACACGATCGGTCCGGAATGTAACCTTCTCGACCCTGGACCAGCCTCATGTCGCCGGTTGGTGCTGCCGTTCCCGATTCTGGACGACGATGACCTCACCAAGATCGTCAAGATCAACCGGGAAGGTGATCTGCCCGGATATCAGACCTATGTCGCCCGCGGCCTCTACGAGGTTGACGGCGGGGCGGCCGCACTGACCGCCAAGCTCGATGAGCTGTGCGCCGAGATCTCTGCGGCAATCGCCAATGGTGCCCGAATCATTGTCTTGTCCGATCGCCACTCCAATGCCGAGCTGGCACCGATTCCGTCACTTCTGCTGACCGCGGCCGTCCATCATCACCTGGTACGGGAGAAGACCCGAACGCAGGTGGGACTGATCGTGGAAGCCGGCGACGTCCGCGAAGTGCACCACGTCGCAGTCCTCATTGGTTATGGCGCTGCCGCTGTGAACCCCTATCTCGCCATCGAGTCGGTCGAGGACCTGGCGCGGCATCAGGTCTACACCAGCGTTACGCCAGAGAAGGCGGTCAGCAACGTGATCAAGGCGCTCGGCAAGGGCGTTCTCAAGGTGATGAGCAAGATGGGCGTATCCACTGTGGCCTCCTATACAGGCGCACAGATATTTGAAGCGCTCGGCTTGTCTCGAGAGGTGGTTGACCGCTACTTCACTGGTACGACGAGCAAGCTTGGCGGTGTCACGCTGGAGCAGATTGCGGAGGAGGTGCGCAAGCGGCACCTGACGGCGTACCCGCTCGATGGAATTCCGCTGGCCCACCGAACGCTGCCTGTCGGCGGTGAGTACCAGTGGCGCCGGGAGGGTGAGCCGCACCTTTTCGACCCCGAGACGGTCTTCCGGCTACAGCACTCGACCCGCTCCGGGCGTTACGACATCTTCAAGCAGTACACCCATCACATCGACACCCAGTCTGAGCGACTGATGACTCTGCGTGGGTTGTTGAACTTCAAGTCCGACCGCGACGCAATCCCGATCGAGCAGGTCGAGCCGGTCAGCGAGATCGTCAAACGCTTCTCGACCGGAGCTATGTCGTACGGCTCCATCAGCAAGGAGGCGCACGAAACGCTCGCGATAGCCATGAACCGGCTTGGCGGTAAGTCCAACACCGGTGAAGGCGGGGAAGACAAGGACCGGCTTTACGACTCGGAGCGACGGAGCGCGATCAAGCAAGTGGCATCGGGCCGCTTCGGTGTGACCTCGGACTACCTGACCAACGCCTCCGATCTACAGATCAAGATGGCTCAAGGAGCCAAGCCCGGAGAGGGCGGTCAGCTGCCCGGACAGAAGGTCTATCCCTGGATTGCCAAGACCCGGCACTCCACGCCTGGTGTCGGACTGATCTCCCCGCCGCCACACCACGACATCTATTCCATCGAGGATCTCAAGCAACTGATCCATGACTTGAAGTGCGCCAACCCGTCGGCCCGGGTGCACGTCAAGCTGGTGGCGGAGGTCGGTGTCGGCACGGTTGCTGCCGGCGTGTCCAAGGCGAAGGCCGATGTGGTGCTGATCTCTGGGCATGACGGCGGTACCGGTGCAGCTCCGTTGACTTCGTTGAAGCACGCCGGCGGACCCTGGGAGCTGGGGCTTGCTGAGACGCAGCAGACACTGCTGCTCAATGGGCTGCGAGACCGGATCGTGGTGCAGGTCGA
>JBKPEY010000521.1:0-3626 GCA_046744405.1 Actinomycetota bacterium | reverse complement strand
GTGTCGTTGGTGTCGGACATCGAACCGGGCAACAAAGTGCCGGAGTGCTGATCCCGCTCGTTCAGCCAGCTCTGCAGTTCCAAGGAGTTGGTCAGATTGCCGTTGTGGCTGAGCGCGATGCTGCCAACGGCGGTGGAGCGGAAGGTGGGCTGGGCGTTCTTCCAGACACTCGAGCCGGTGGTGGAGTAGCGGCAGTGTCCGATAGCCAGGTGAGCGTTGCCGAGGGAATCGAGGGTCGCCTCATTGAAGACCTGGGATACCAAACCCATGTCTTTGAAGACCACAATCTGCGAACCCTTGCTGACCGCAATTCCCGCCGACTCCTGCCCCCGGTGCTGCAGCGCGTAGAGGCCGAAGTAGGTGAGCTTGGCGACCTCCTCGTGCGGCGCCCAGACGCCGAAGACGCCACATGCATCCTGGGGTCCCCGATCGTGTGGATCCAGGTCGTGGTTCAGCAGACCATCACCTTGTGCCACTACTTCATCGTATCTGGCTAAACCTCACATCATGAGCAGTTGGCAGTACGCCACGAACTTCGGCCGAAGAGATATACCCTTTCTCCTGCCATGGAGTCACAACAGCCTGCCCGCACAATGAGCATCGGCGCTTGGTCCGACTTCGCTGGCGCCACCCAGTCGAGGGTCGTCGACCTAATCGTCAGCAATCTGTTCAACTTCTGTGTGGTGATCGGTGCGGTCCTGATGTTCACCACAATTGGCTCGCCGATCATCTGGCTGGGTGCCGTTCTGGTGGTGGCGGCGCTGATCATGCTGAGCTGGCTGCTGCGCCGTGACCTGAGTCGAGGTCGCCCCTTGCTGGCGGCCTATCAGGGTCAACGCATCGCCGTCTTGATCGCCGTTGCCGCCGCCTATCTGGCGCGCCGGCCAGACGACGCGATGTGGATTTGGACCGCCACAGGACTTGCCATTCTTGCCATTCTCAGTGAGCGGACCCTGCGCCTGCTGCTCAGCAAGGCGACTCCGGTGGCCGTGCAGCTACCTGGTTTTCCTGAGGTGCCGCAGCCACCCTTCAAACCGGGCATCGTGGCGATCGCTCCCTTCGCTGCGGCGGTTTTGGGCGGCCTGAGTGCGGCTCTAGGAGTCCCGGGTTGGGGCTACTTGGTGATCGTTGCGCTTGGCACTATGTCAGCAGTGATCATGGCGGCGTACGCCATCCGCGCGGTGTTGATCAGCCGGCGCTCCGCGATCAGCATCCGCAAGGCACTTCAGCAGTATCGACCTGAGTTTGTGGTCTATTACGCCGCCCGCAATGGAGCGCGCTATCAGCTGGGCATGTGGCTGCCCTACTTCGAGCGGCTGAACCGGCGCTTCATCATCATCACCTGTTATCCGAGCACCGTGTCCGAAATTAGGCAGCTGACCTCAGCTCCGGTGGTGATTCCCAAGCTCAGGAGTGCGCACGGACGCCTCTGGCATCTTGTGGTGGATTCGCTGAAGGCCGCGTTCTACGTCCAGAACCATCAAGCCAACGCCGACATGTTGCGCTTCGATCGGCTGACCCACATTTGGTTGAACCATGGCGATTCGGACAAGGCGGCCAACTACAGCGGCCGGCATGCCGCCTTCGACAAGGTCTTCGTGTCTGGCCAGCAAGGCGTAGAGCGCTATGGGGCGCACGGGGTAAGAATCCGCCCGGAGCAATTCGCGATCGTGGGGCGGCCGCAGATCGAGCGGATCCTGACCCGCGATGAGCCGCTGCAGCTGGGGACACCGCGCACTGTGCTGTATGCGCCCACCTGGCACGGCGGCAAGCCCAATACCAACTACTCCTCGCTGTCGCTGGGAAGCCGAATCATCGATGCACTGCTGAAGCGAGGCGCCACGGTGATCTTCCGGCCGCACCCGAGCACCTATCGCGATCCTCAGCAGGCAGGATTGGCCCACGACATTCAGCGGCAGCTAAGCGCGGACCGTAAGAGCAGTGGTCGGCAGCATGTCTTCGGAAAGGTTGCCGAGCTCGACTGGGATATTCCCGAGTGCTTCAACCACTGCGACGCACTGATTACCGATGTATCGTCGGTCGCCTCGGACTTTTTGGCAACCGGGAAACCGATGGCCGTGGTTGCGATTCAGCAGAAAGGCGCGGCGTTCCGTCAGGCAATCCCAATAGCGAGGGTCGCCTACGTCATCGAGAGTGATCTCAGCACGTTGCCGAAGGCGCTCGATGAGTTGCTCGGTCCGGACTCCTTGGCCGCGGAACGTCGGGCCTATCGCTCGTACTGTCTCGGAGATGCGCTCGGATCGGACGCGCCGGTGCCATTTTTACGGGAGGTTGAGCAAATTCTCGACGGTCCGCAACTGGAGCGCCGATCAGCCGTAGGTGTCAAGCCGGGCGAGCGCGCTGCCCGCTGAGGAGCTGACCGATCGGCCAGAGGTACGTTTCGCAGCACGAACGTCGAAACGACCGCCGCAACGCGACTGAACGGGGTCGTTTCCCAGCACAGATGTGAAAACGTCTTAGCGGCGTCGTGAAAATCCTTTTTGCTCATTTGGACAAGCAAGATTCATGAAGAACCTTTAGCCATGTCATGAACTGAGAAGTCGGTAGCGGAAATTTCGTGAGTATCTGAAGTTGAGCGCCGATTTTCCAGGAAACATCGTGGGCAGCGCCGCCTCGGTGCTCGACTGAGATCAAGCACCGAGAATTCGCAAACAGCTACGGCCGAGTCGGCGCTCGCCACGCCCGTTCGAACGGCAGCCGCCAGGCGTGCGGAGCAACGAGCTGGTGAATGGCATTCGGCCCCCAGGAGCCGGGCGTGTATGGCCGTACCGGGGGAGGATCCTTCAGCAACGGCTCCGAACGCTCCCACAGACTCTCAATGCCTTCGGCCGTGGTGAACAACGTGTGATCATCACGCATGGCATCCAAGATCAATCGCTCGTACGCCTCGAGGATGTCGCCCACGCGATCGGTTTCATGCGTGGAGAACTGCATGCTCAACTTGTCGAGCTTCATGCCGGGTCCGGGCCGCTTGCCGTAGAACGAGAGCGAGACTTTCGCCTCGTCAGCAAGATCAAAAGTAAGATGGTCCGGACCGGACGAGCCGACCCCCGATCCTGCGGGAAACATGCTCTTCGGTGCCTCTTTGAAGGCAATCGAGATGATCCGCAGGCCCTCGGCCATCCGCTTGCCGGTCCGGCAGTAGAACGGTACCCCGGCCCAACGCCAATTGTCGATACCGCATTTCAAAGCAATAAATGTCTCGGTGTCGGAATCACGTGCGACACCGTCCTCCTCGCGATAGCCGCTGTATTGACCACGGACAACTTCGTGTGGATTGAGGGGCAACATTGAGCGAAAAACTTTGTTCTTCTCCTCACTAATTGCCCGCGGTTCTAGCGCAGTAGGCGGTTCCATCGCCACAAATGCGAGCACTTGGAAGAGGTGCGTCACGACCATGTCCTTGTAAGCGCCGGTCACCTCGTAGAAGTTGGCCCGTCGATCCAGACCCAAGGTCTCAGGGATGTCGATCTGAATGTGGTCGATGAAGTTCCGGTTCCAGATGGGCTCGAACAGACCGTTGGCGAAGCGGAACGCAAGGATGTTCAGAGCGGCTTCCTTGCCGAGGAAGTGGTCGATCCGGAAGACTTGCCGCTCCTTGAAGG